>JAYVJD010000129.1:0-4442 GCA_043769625.1 Pseudomonadota bacterium
TCCAGCTCGAAAAAATGTACGCCGGTAAATTGCGCGACTAGATCGCCGAGTTGGGTTTGTAGATGCACGAAGGTATCCGAGCCGGAAATTTCTGCCAAAATCACTTTGCCCGCAATGGCAAAATCGCCGGCGCTATGTTGCATCCTGAGTGCGCTGGCGCGGATGCCGACGGTGACATGTTTGTCGGTAGTTTGCGGACAAGCAATCGGCAATTGCAGCGCCTCAGCTAAATCTATCGCTACGCCGTTGTATTCACCGGAGATTAAGTTAATTGGCGGATCGCTGAAGGCTTTGGCCACGCGCAATGACGCGGGTTGATGAAACACGTCGGCCGTCGGACCGTACTGCAATAATTTTCCCGCGTCGAGCACGGCGGTGTAGCCGCCGAGCAGCAGCGCTTCGGCCGGCTCGGTCGTCGCGTACACCACAGCCGAATTGCCCAGCGCAAACAAACCGCTTAACTCTTCGCGTAATTCTTCGCGCAATTTGTAATCGAGATTGACCAGCGGCTCGTCGAGCAACACCAACGGTGCGCTTTTGATCAGCGCGCGCGCGAGGGCGACGCGTTGTTGCTGCCCGCCGGAAAGTTCGGCCGGTAAACGGTCGAGCAAATGATCGATATGAAGTTTTTGCGCCATCGCGGTGACTTGCGTTTTGATATCCGACTTCTTGCGCAACTTCAACGGCGAGGCGATGTTGTCATACACTTTCATCGACGGATAATTGATGAACTGTTGATACACCATGGCCACATTACGTTCGCGCACTGGCATGCCGGTGACGTCTTTGCCATCC
Source organism: Pseudomonadota bacterium (assembly GCA_043769625.1). GTDB lineage: Bacteria > Pseudomonadota > Gammaproteobacteria > Burkholderiales > JBEEJL01 > JBEEJL01. Next base: position 796 of record JAYVJD010000129.1, read on the forward strand.
ACCATCACTTTTCCGTGCGTCGGTTTATCCAGGCCGGCCATGATGCGCATCAGCGTGGTTTTGCCCGACAAGGTGGTGCCGAGTAATACCGTTAACGCGCCGGGTTGCAGTGCGAGATTCATGTCGTAAAGATAAGGCTGTGCGCCGACTTGATGCTTGATGTTATGTAATGACAGTTGCAATCGCCGCTCCCAAGACTTTATATAACCTATTGTTTATAATGAGATTTTTGTGATGCCGTTCATGCATGATTAGCACACCATATCGCCACTTTTTCGCGCTCAAGCTGGCTTAGATGCAAACCTAATTTGGAGCGACGCCACAACATCGCTTGCGCGTCGTGTGCCCATTCGTATTGCTGCAAATATCGTGCTTCGGCTGCGTAAAACTGTGGAGCGATTTCTTCGCCGAGTTGCGCCAGCGAAGTGGCCTTATCAATAATATAGTTGATGCGTGAACCATAGGCGCGGGCGTAGCGATGGCGCAATTTGCCGGGCAACCACGGGTAGCGTCGCGCCAGCTCGGCGACAAACCCATCGAAGTCGGCGACGGGATTGCCTGTCGAAGTAATATAATCCTTAAAATCGCCGCCGGGCAAGAATTGCTCGCAGGTAACGCTCGGCTGCTGGATGGCCATTGCGCCGCACAACAAATCGCCCGCTTCTTGCGCGAGCTTGCGGAAGGTGGTGATTTTGCCGCCCCACACCGTGAGCAAGGGCGCGGGCTGCTCGCTCAGTTCCAATTGGTAATCACGCGTCACTGCAGACGGATCGCCGGACGCATCGTCGAGCAGGGGACGCACGCCGGTATAAGTCCACACCACATCAGCTTCGCTTACCGGCTGAGCGAAATAGCGGCTGGCTTGCGCGCATAAATAACGAACTTCATCGGCGTCGATTTTTGCTGCCTCAGGTTCGCCGGTAATTTCCACATCGGTGGTGCCGATTAAAGTGAAATCATTTTCATACGGGATGGCAAAAATAATCCGCTTATCCGCGTTCTGAAAAATATACGCGTAGTCGTGGTCGAATAATTTACCCACCACGATATGACTGCCTTTGACCAGGCGCAAAGCATGCGCATCCGGCTGACGTAAATTCTGCTGCAAAAATTTCCCCGCCCACGGACCAGCGGCATTCACCAGCGCGCGCGCCTGAATGATTTTTGTTGCGCCGGAAGCTGACTGCAAGCCCGCGTGCCATAGATTATTTTGCCTTTGCGCGGTGATGCATGCGGTGCGCGTCAAAATCGTCGCGCCATTTTCCTGCGCGGCCAATGCATTGAGCACGACCAAGCGCGCATCATCGACCCAGCCGTCGGAATAGACAAAACCTTTTTTGAATTGCGCTTTGAGCGGCGCACCGGCTGCGTGATTGGGCAATGACACCACTTGTGAGCCAGATAAAATTTCGCGCTTGGCCAAATGGTCGTACAAAAATAATCCGGCCCGCACCATCCATACCGGCCGCATCGAAGGATCATGCGGCATCACAAAACGTAACGGCCACATGATGTGCGGCGCGCTACGCAGCAACACTTCGCGTTCCTGCAAAGCTTTGCGCACCAGCGAAAATTCGTAATACTCGAGATAACGCAAACCGCCGTGGATCAACTTGGTTGAGGACGAAGACGTGTGCGCAGCGAGATCATCGCGTTCGCACAACACCACCGACAAGCCGCGCCCGGCGAGGTCGCGCGCGATGCCCGCGCCGTTGATGCCGCCGCCGACGATCAGCACATCATAGATAGGTGAATTGGCGTTCATTACCTTGAACAATGTTCGTTTGAGTTCGTTTTATCTACCTTTTGCTTCGCATTGTCAACCTTGCAGTGCAGTATGTGTTTCGTTTCGATTCTTGGGTAGAATGCGACATGACCCCGAATCCTCGCCAATCTGCCTTGCTCGATGAGGTGCGCAAGCTCAATAGCGTCAGCGTAGAAACGCTGGCGGACATGCTCGACGTGACGGTGCAAACCGTGCGGCGCGATATTAAATTGTTGTCGCAACAGGGTTTGCTGTCGCGCTTTCATGGCGGTGTGCGCGTGCCATTATCGACGATTGAAAATATTGAGTATCGCCAGCGCCAAACGTTGAACGCCGAAGGCAAGCAACGCATCGCGCGCGCGGTGGCCAAAGCGGTGCCGCATGATTGCTCGCTGATACTCAACATCGGCACCACGACGGAAGAAATTGCCAAGGCGCTGATGCATCATCGCGGCTTGCGTGTGATTACCAATAATCTCAACGTCGCGACGATATTGTCGAATAACCCGCAATGCGAAGTCATCGTCGCAGGCGGCGTGGTGCGCAACCGTGATCGCGGTATCGTCGGCGAAGCGACGCTGGATTTCATCAATCAATTCCGCGTCGATATCGGCTTGATCGGCATTTCCGGCATCGAAGAAGACGGCACGCTGCGCGACTTCGATTATCGCGAAGTGAAAATCGCGCAAGCCATCATCGCGCAATCGCGCGAGACTTGGCTGGCGGCCGACAGCAGCAAATTTAATCGCGAAGCCATGGTCGAGCTGGGTCACTTGGCGCAAATTAAGCGCTTATTTACCGACGCCACACCGCCGAAAAATTTCTTAAGCTTGCTCAAAGAAACCGGCGTGACGCTCGAAGTTGCATCATAAAAAATTGAATTAAATCAATTAGTTATATTACAATCAAAACGGGAAGTGGATATGAAATATTTGCTCGCGTTAGATCAAGGCACGTCGAGTTCGCGCAGTATTGTGTTCGACGAGCTCGGCAATGTTATTTCGATGGCGCAACGCGAGTTCGCGCAAATTTATCCGCAACCGGGCTGGGTCGAGCACGACCCAATGGAAATTTGGAACAGCCAATTAGCCACCGCGCGCGAAGCGATGGCGAAAGCCAAGCTCACAGAAAAAAATATTTCTGCCATTGGCATCACCAATCAACGCGAAACCACGGTCGTGTGGAATCGTAAAACCGGCGCACCGATTTACAACGCCATCGTCTGGCAAGACCGGCGCGCCGAGCCGACTTGTGTGCAGCTGCGTGCGCAGGGCCACGAGTCCATGATCCAGCAGAAAACCGGTTTGCTGATCGATGCCTATTTTTCAGGCACCAAACTGAAATGGCTGCTCGACAACGTACCCGGCGCGCGCGCTAGCGCTGAACGCGGCGAACTCGCCTTCGGCACCATCGACAGCTGGCTGATGTGGCAGCTCACGGGCGGCGCGCTACACGCCACCGATGTCAGCAATGCATCGCGCACCCTGCTGTTCAATGTGCGCACCAACCAGTGGGACGACGACCTGCTGCAGCTGCTGGGCATTCCGCCTGCGCTGATGCCAAAGGTGTTGCCTTCAAGCGCGCACTTCGGCGACACCCGGGCCGAGCTGCTGGGCCACGCGATTCCGATTGGCGGCGTGGCGGGCGACCAGCAAAGCGCATTGTTCGGCCAGGCGTGCTTCACCGCCGGCATGGCCAAAAACACCTACGGCACCGGCTGCTTCATGCTGATGCACACCGGCACGCAGTTTCAGACGTCGCACAACGGCTTGCTGACCACCAGCGCGGCTCAAATAGGGCCCCCACGTTCGCCCGCTTCGCGTGGCTCTCTGCCCCCCGGGGGGGCGCTGCGCCTGCGGCCCGGCGAAGCCGGTTCCGCGGC
>JAYVJD010000130.1:0-4438 GCA_043769625.1 Pseudomonadota bacterium
ACGGCATCTTTTTATCCAACGGCCCCGGCGACCCCGAACCGTGCGATTACGCCATCCGTGCGATTAAAACTTTAGTCGATAAAAATATTCCGACTTTCGGCATTTGTCTCGGCCACCAATTACTCGGTCTCGCATCAGGCGCAAAGACAATGAAAATGAAATTCGGCCATCACGGCGCCAATCATCCGGTGCAAGATTTGGACACCGGCAGAGTGATGATCACCAGCCAGAACCACGGCTTCGCCGTCGATACCGCGACCTTGCCCGCGACTTTGCGCGCGACACATAAATCATTATTCGACGGCTCGCTGCAAGGCATGACGCGCACCGATAAACCGGCGTTCAGTTTTCAAGGGCATCCGGAAGCATCGCCCGGCCCACATGAAGTGGGCTATTTGTTTGACCGGTTTATCAGCATGATGGAAAAGAAATAGCCACAACGTAGGCTGGGCTGATAAGCCCAGCAGCGTGCGATCAATGCTCTGATTATGTTTATCGAAGAAAGAAAGTCCCCTCCCCTTCAAGGGGAGGGTTAGGGTGGGGATGGGTGAGCGGAAACGAAAGTCGTCTGGTAAGACACCCATCCCCCTCCTAGCCTCCCCCTTGAAGGGGGAGGGATTTGAGCGAGCAACGAAAATTTATTGAGACAACACCATGTTCGGCATTACCGATATTGTTACTTACACCCTCGGCGTGATTTTTGTGGTGCTGTTACCCGGCCCGAACTCGTTGTATGTGTTGTCCGTCGCTGCACAACGCGGAATTAAAAAAGGCTATCTCGGCGCGCTGGGTATTTTTGTCGGCGATACGATATTGATGATTTTGAGCGCCGCAGGGGTTGCGTCGTTGCTCAAATCGAATCCAGAATTATTTAATATAATCAAATACTTAGGCGCGGCATATTTAGCGTGGCTAGGTTTGAATTTATTACGCGCAGCGTGGGGTAAATGGCGCAGCAACGAAGCGATCAATAATGTAGTGGCGGAAAAAGTCGATGACGCGCAGCCATTCAAACGCGCATTGATGATCAGTCTGGTGAATCCGAAAGCGATTATGTTTTTCATTTCGTTTTTTATTCAGTTTGTGGATCCGAATTACGCGCACCCTGCGCTGACGTTTTTTATGCAGGGTTTGATTGTGCAGATTTTCAGCCTGTTGTATTTGTCGCTGTTGATCTTCGCCGGCGTGAAACTGGCCGATGCGTTTAATCGCCAACGCAAAATTTCCGCCAGTGCAATGGGCGGCGTCGGTGCGATGTTTATCGGTTTCGGCGCCAAGCTGGCGACGACGACCTTGAGTTAATTGATACAAAATAATTAAGCGACACGAAAATGCCAAAACGTAGCGACATAAAATCCATCCTCATCATCGGCGCCGGCCCGATCGTTATCGGCCAAGCGTGCGAGTTCGATTACTCCGGTGCGCAGGCGTGCAAGGCGCTGCGTGAAGAAGGCTTCCGCGTGATTCTGGTCAACTCGAATCCGGCCACCATCATGACCGACCCGAACATGGCCGACGTGACCTACATCGAGCCGATTACTTGGCGCATCGTGGAAAAAATTATCGCCAAGGAACGCCCGGACGCATTATTGCCGACGATGGGCGGACAGACGGCGCTGAATTGCGCGCTTGATCTGGCCAAACACGGCGTGTTGGATAAATACAATGTCGAAATGATCGGCGCGACCAAAGAGGCCATCGACATGGCGGAAGACCGCGAAAAATTCAAGCAAGCGATGACGCGCATCGGCCTCGCGTCGCCGCGTTCGGCCATGGCACACAGCATGGAAGAAGCCCTGCAAGTGCAAGCCGCGCTGGGTTTCCCGGTCATCATCCGCCCGTCGTTTACCATGGGCGGCAGCGGCGGCGGCATTGCGTATAACAAAGAAGAATTCATGCAGATCTGCGATCGCGGCCTCGAGGCCTCGCCGACCAAAGAATTGCTCATCGATGAATCGCTCATCGGCTGGAAAGAATTCGAAATGGAAGTGGTGCGCGACAAAAATGACAACTGCATCATCATCTGCTCGATAGAAAATCTCGACCCGATGGGTGTGCATACCGGCGACTCGATCACCGTCGCGCCCGCGCAAACGCTGACCGACAAAGAATACCAAATCATGCGCGACGCCTCGATTGCAGTATTGCGAGAAATCGGCGTCGAGACCGGCGGCTCCAACGTGCAGTTCGGCGTCGATCCCGATACTGGCCGCATGGTCGTGATCGAAATGAATCCGCGCGTATCGCGCTCCTCGGCGCTGGCGTCGAAGGCGACAGGATTTCCCATTGCCAAAATCGCCGCGAAACTCGCCGTCGGTTACACGCTGGATGAATTGAAAAACGACATCACCGGCGGCGCGACTCCGGCCTCTTTTGAACCGAGCATCGATTACGTCGTGACCAAAGTACCGCGTTTTGCTTTCGAGAAATTTCCGCAAGCCGATGATCGATTGACGACGCAAATGAAATCGGTCGGCGAAGTCATGGCGATCGGCCGTAACTTTCAGGAGTCGTTGCAAAAAGCCTTGCGCGGTTTGGAAACCGGCGTTGATGGTTTTAATTTGAAAACCGTCGATCCGGAAAAAATCGGCGATGAGCTGGCCTATCCGCGCGGCGAACGCCTGTGGTACGTGGCCGACGCATTCGGTATCGGCATGACCGTCGAAGAAATTTTTGGTTACACCAAAATCGACCGCTGGTTTTTGGTGCAGATAGAAGAATTGGTCAAATTGGAATTGGCGATGGAAAAGCGTCAGCTGACCTCGTTCGATGAAGTGGAGTTGCGCAAATTAAAACGCAAAGGTTTCTCTGACCGGCGCATGGCGCATTTGATGAAAATCAGCGAAGGCGAAGTGCGCGCGTATCGCCACAAACTCAATATTCGCCCCGTGTATAAGCGCGTCGATACTTGCGCCGGTGAGTTCGCCACTTCGACCGCGTATATGTATTCCACCTACGACGAAGAGTGCGAAGCCAGTCCGACCAACAACAAGAAAGTGATGATATTAGGCGGCGGGCCGAATCGCATCGGGCAGGGTATCGAGTTCGATTATTGCTGCGTCCACGCCGCGCTTGCGCTGCGCGAAAATGGTTTTGAAACCATCATGGTTAATTGCAATCCGGAAACTGTTTCGACCGATTACGACACCAGTGATCGTTTGTATTTCGAGCCGCTCACATTGGAAGACGTGCTCGAAGTTATTGATAAAGAAAAACCCTGGGGCGTGATCGTGCAATTCGGCGGACAAACGCCGCTCAAACTTGCGCAAGGCTTGGCCAAAGCGGGCGTGCCCATCATCGGCACCACGCCAGACATGATCGACTGCGCCGAAGATCGTTTCCGTTTTCAGCAAATGATCCAAGCGTTAAATTTGAAGCAACCGCCCAATCGCATCGCGCGCAACAAAGACGAAGCGATGGTGCTGGCAAAAGAAATCGGTTACCCACTGGTCGTGCGCCCCAGCAATGTGCTCGGCGGTCGCGCGATGGAAATCGTGCATTTTGAAAATGATCTCGAGCGCTATATGAACGGCGCGATGGAAAGCGCGAAAATGTTTCCTGAGCGTCTGCCGATTTTGCTCGACCGTTTTCTCAACGACGCGATTGAAGTCGATGTCGATGCAGTGAGCGACGGCACCGACGTGTTGATCGGCGGCATCATGGAACACATCGAACAAGCGGGCGTGCATTCGGGCGATTCGGCGTGTTCATTGCCGCCGTTCAGTTTGAGCGCAGAATTGCAAAACGAATTACGCCGTCAAACCGTCGCAATGGCGAAGGCATTGAACGTCGTCGGCTTGATGAACGTGCAATTCGCCATTCAACAAGACGTAGTCTATGTGCTCGAAGTCAATCCGCGCGCATCACGCACGGTGCCGTTTGTTTCCAAGGCGACGGGGCTGCCATTAGCCAAAATTGCCGCGCGTTGTATGGCAGGAATTTCTCTTATAAAACAAGGCGTTACAAAAGAAGTCATTCCGCCATATTTCTCCGTCAAAGAAGCGGTGTTTCCGTTTATCAAATTCCCCGGCGTCGATACTATTCTGGGTCCAGAAATGAAATCGACCGGCGAGGTAATGGGCGTCGGTCTCACGTTTGCCGAAGCATTTGTGAAATCGCAGCTCGCGGCCGGTGTGCGTTTGCCCAAAAGCGGCAAAGTGTTTTTGTCTGTGCGCGATGCCGATAAAACGGGACTTGTCGATATTGCGCGTACACTGAGTGGAATTGGTTTCACTTTGTGCGCGACCAAAGGCACAGCAGCATTTCTGAATGGACAAGGCGTGGTCGTCGCGCCGGTAAACAAAGTCGCCGAAGGCCGCCCGCATATTGTCGATATGATCAAAAATAAAGAGATCAGCCTGATCATCAACACCGTCGATGAAAATCGCCGCTCGATTCAAGACTCGTGGTCTATCCGCAACGCCGCGCTGCAAGGCCG
>JAYVJD010000131.1:0-4429 GCA_043769625.1 Pseudomonadota bacterium
TTTTTCCAGCTTCACTTCACTATTTTTGCTATCCAGCGATAATGTTCCGCCCGCCTCGCTTGCTTCGATATTGCCATTCATTCCCGACAAGCCAGGCAAATCATCAACCGCGGAAATACTGACCCCCATGAATTTTAATTTGGCGGAATAGGCTTCGGGCGCGCTGGCCTCCCCACTCCATTTGAGCGCGACATTTTCGATGCGTCCTTTGGGCGCAAATTGATCCAGCTTTTTGCGGTGGCTGGTGTCAAACGGCAACGCATCGGCTACCAGCCGCAGCGCCTCAAGATCCAGCGCGCTGACCAATAATTCGCCGCCGGCTGGCTGATTCTCATCCGCGCGCACATAATTCAAAAAATAGTCCGCCTCGGGCACATTGGTTTTGCTGTTGGCTAAAGTGAAGTCCAGACCATCGCCGGATACATTGAAGCCCGTGGCGCGCTCGCGATAATTCAGGCGGCCGTTCAAATCAGCCAATTCAAGGAGCGGCAGGTTTGACTTCAGCCTGGCATACACATCATTGAGCTGCACATCGGCGCTGGCCTCACTAATTCGCGGGCCTTCAAAATCGACCCACGCCTGCACGCCACCGCTGCCTTTTTTCAACTCGGCGGGCAAGGGCAAATAGACGCTCCACGCCGCAACGTCAGCCGCATCCATACGTGCATAAACCTGACCGTTCCATTCATTCATACTCAACAACGAGGCACCGCGTAACTCGGCGCGCACGTCAATCGGGCTGGCTAACGCAGTCGGCGGTGTAGCGGTAAACCCTAATTGATGAATCACACCGCCGTTGATGATGCGCGCCGACACGCTGGTGAATTTAAGCGCAGGAGCATTGCGAACTTCGTCTTGCCAGGTAACGGTCGCGTCGCGGATGATGACTTCGTCTTGACCCAACAACCAATCGCCGAAGCCGCCGCTTTGTTCGGATTTTTTCCCCAACTTGATCCCCGCGACGTGCATTGTGCCGTCTTTGTCGCGCCGAATGGTTAATTCCGGCCGCGTGATTTCCAGCGTGTGGAATTGCAAGTCACCAAATAACAACGACCACCACGACAGCGTGCCTTCCACTTCAGTCAGCGCCAGCCCTTGTTGCCGGCGCTCGTCTTGCAGCGTGAGATCAGCAAATTTTAGATGGGGCCGCAGACCGTCCCAACCCGCCTCAATCTTGCCCAGCTTTGACGGCACGCCGGTCACGCGCGAGATGGCCGTGGAGATATCCGAACGATAATCGGCGATATTGGGCAACACCCAATAACGCAGGCCCAATACCAGCAGCGCGAACAACAGCGTGCCGAGTATCAGTGCCCAAAAAAACAGACGGTAAGTAAAATGCCAAGTGGCGCGTATCATCGTTTCGGTTATCGGTTATGGTGCAACCCGCGCCCAGCGGACAGGCTATGTAGAGCAATATCAGGCATTATAAGGTTTCATAGCGTTTCTCGTGATAAAAATACAATGTTTCCGGATAAAAAATGGTTGACCTGAACGCCCTTTCTGCCATAGATCCGACCGAGGGTCTGGCGCTTGCATGTCGCCTGTCGCGCTATGCGCAGCGGCTGGTGCAGGCCGAGCCCGCGTTGGGCGAAGAAGTGGCGGCGCAGCTGCACACGCCGTTCTCACGCGATGCGATGGCTGGCTGCTTGCAAGGCGCGCAATTATTTGACGAAGATAGTTTGCACGGTGCGCTGCGGCGACTGCGCCATCGCGTCATGCTGCGCTTAATTGCGCGCGACTTGAACGGTCTCGCCGATGTACACGAAGTCATGCATACCGCCACTGCGCTGGCAGAAATCACCCTGAATGTCGCGCTGGAAAATAGCCACCGCCAATTGCGCAACGAATTCGGCGATGCGCTGGATTCACAAGGCAAAGCACAAGCGCTGCTGATAGTCGGCATGGGCAAACTGGGCGGCGAAGAATTAAACGTGTCGTCGGACATTGACCTTGTGTTTGTCTATGCGGAAGATGGCATGAGCAACGGCCCACGCAGCATCGACAACCATCAATATTTTGCCTTGCTCGGCAAAAAGGTGATTCGCGCGCTGCACGAAATTACTTCAGACGGATTTGTGTTTCGTGTCGACATGCGTTTACGCCCATACGGTGACAGCGGCTCACTCGTGTCGAGCTTTGACATGCTGGAAGAATATTTTTTCGCGCAAGCGCGACCGTGGGAACGCTATGCCTGGCTCAAAGGCCGCGTCGTATGTGGCGACCCTGCACAAGCAACAGCGCTGGATAAAATTGTGCAACCGTTCGTCTATCGTCGCTATCTCGACTATGGCGCGATCGATGACCTACGCGATGTGCACACACAAATCCGCCGCGCCGCTGCGCAGAAAGATGCCGCGAACAATATTAAAATCGGGCCCGGTGGCATTCGCGAAATAGAATTTATCGCGCAGGTTTTTCAATTGATCCGCGGTGGACGCGAAAAAGATTTACAACTCAAGCCAACTATTGCGACGTTAGAGCAACTTGGCCAGCGCCAAATATTGCCTTCTGCTGATATTTTACAACTCATTGATTCATATAAACAATTGCGCAACCTGGAACATCGCCTGCAATATCTTGATGACGCGCAAACCCAAACATTGCCCAGCAATGACATCGACCGTGCAAGCATTGCTGAGGCGATGCATTTCGATGATTATGCATCGTTGTCATCTGCGCTTCATACGCTACGCGAGCAAGTATCGCGTCGATTTGATGCCATCTTCAGCCAAAATAAAAAACCGTTAGCGGTGGCAGAGAATTTGTCCGCCGTGTGGCAAGGCACGCAGAACGGCGAAGGCTTACCCGCGTCGTTTACCGATGCGCCGGCCGTTTTGCAACGCTTAAAGTTGATGCGCGAATCCAGCCATTACGCGCGCTTGCCCGATTCCAGCCGGAGTCGGCTCGATGCGCTGATTCCGCAAATAATCGATTCAGCCTCACGTCAACAACACCCCGACAAAACCCTGTTTCGCCTGCTCGATTTTACCGAGGCGATTGACCGTCGCGCCGCCTATCTGGCCTTGTTGAGCGAACATCCGGAGGCGCTGGAAAGGCTGGCGAAATTGCTGGCGGCCAGCCAATGGGCGGCAGATTATTTGCGTCAACATCCGATTCTTCTCGACGAGCTGGTCGATACGCGGCTACTGCATAGCGCGCCGGATTGGCCCGCGTTGAAGCAACAATTGCGCACCGCCGTAGCGAATGAGTCGGATGAAGAACGACGCATGGATGCCTTGCGCCACTTCAAACACACGCAGACTTTCCGTTTATTAACGCAAGACATCGAAGGACTGATGACACTGGAAACTCTAAGCGATCATCTGACTGAACTCGCTGACACCGTGCTCGATGTTTCGCTCGAACTCTGTTGGGGCGGAATACAAGCAAAAAACGGCGGGGAGCTTGGCTCGCCACAATTCGCCGTCATCGGCTATGGCAAACTCGGGGGCAAAGAACTCGGCTATGCGTCTGATCTCGACATGATATTTTTGTACGACGACGGCCGACCGAACGCCGAAACCCTTTACGCACAGCTCGCGCGTAAACTGATCAGCTCGCTCTCCTCACTCACCTCGGCGGGCACGCTGTATGAAACTGACTTGCGTCTGCGACCAGACGGCGTCAGTGGTTTGTTGGTTTCATCATTTGCAGCGTTTGAAGATTACCAACGTAATCGCGCGTGGGTGTGGGAGCATCAGGCACTCACCCGCGCGCGCTATGTCACGGGCGAAGCAAAGTTAGGCGAGAAATTCGAGACGTTGCGAAAAAATATTCTCATGCAGCCGCGTAATGCAAATGAGTTGAGAAAAGAAATCGTCGCCATGCGTGAAAAAATGCGCGCGCAACACAAACCATCAGAAGGCTTAATCGATCTCAAACAAGGACGTGGCGGTATTATTGATGTCGAATTTATCGTGCAATACCTGGTGCTTTTATACGCAGCCGAGCATCCATTTTTGATTTTGAATAAAGGCAATATTGCCTTGCTGAAATATTGCGGTGAAACCGGACTCATACCGCTTACACTAGCGCAGGCCTGCGCCGATGCCTATCGAGAGTTTCGCCGTTTACAACATGTCTCTCGCCTGAACAATGAAGCGCACCCCTCGGTCGAACGCGAATCGACCAAGCCATTGACTGACGTAGTAGATCAACTGTGGACGCAGTTATTCGCTACTGATTAAGAGACAGGCTCGGCTTACTGATGACCAGCGCCGTGGTCTTAGGGTAAAACATGCGCCAGATCTTGCGGAAGTTTAGAAGCTTGATCCGGGCTGCAATAAAAAAGCGATTTCCTCTTCTGTCGATACCCTGCCAAGCGCAGCATTGCGATGCGGGTAGCGACCAAATCGATCCACGATCGCCTTGTGCCGTAGCTCGAATTCATAATTGCGGGTCGGTGCGTTACGGGCAAACAATTTCT
>JAYVJD010000132.1:0-4415 GCA_043769625.1 Pseudomonadota bacterium
TCTGCGGCAAGTCGGCTTCGGGCACATTGCGAATCTGGAAAATACCGGCTTGCGCGACTTCGGTCAGAAACAAAGTTTTGTCGCCGATTTTCGCCGTGACGGTGACGGTCAATACGGCTTCGTAATGGCCTTCGTTCACCAGCGCGGAAGAGTTATGCAATTGCACGTCGATTTGCGGCGCATCGCGCTCAAGAAAAATTTGCGGGGCGTGTGGAATTTCCAGCGATGCGTCTTTGGTGTAAAGCTTTTCAATCGAAAAAAGAGGTTGGTTTTCTTCAGCCATGATAATTTCCTAAGTTATTGATTATATTAAATAATTTACTACGTTATTGTAACAGCGAAACGAGTTCACCCGCATGATCTAATGCGGCCAGATCATCATAACCGCCGACGTGACGATCGCCGATATAGATTTGCGGCACGGTACGACGTCCGGTTTTTTCCATCATGATGTCGCGCTGCGTCGCGTCGAGATCAATGCGAATTTTTTCGATGTCGGTCACGCCGCGCGCTTTTAATAATTGCTCGGCGCGCACGCAATACGGGCAAATGCCGGTCGAATACATTTTTACTTTTGCCATCATTAGGCCTTTGAACGATCCAGCGGCAGGCTGGCTTCTTCCCACGCGCCGATGCCGCCGCGCAGGACAAATAATTTGCTGAATTGATTTTTTTCCAGAATCTGCAGCGCTTTGCCGGAGCGATTGCCGGACTGGCAACTTAAAATCACCGGACGATCTTTAAATTTGGTCAGTTCGTTCAAGCGCGTTTCCAGCACCGATAAAGGAATGTGGCGCGAATTGGGAATGTGCATCACAGCGTATTCGGCGTCTTCACGCACGTCGAGCACCAGCGCGTTTTCGCGATTGATTAAATTCGTCGCGTCCATGGTGTTGATGTCGCGGCCAGTGCCAAAGCCGCCGCTAACCACCGGCCATAACAACATGCCGCCGCTGACGACAAAAATGCCGACCATGAAAATATTGTCTATCAAAAACTGTTGCAACACGGGTACTTCCTTTTCGGTTATTTCTTCAATACGGCATTTTATCAGATTGCTCTTGCTCACGGCACAGCGCAAATCGCATAGAATATCGGTTAATCACAATAACTCGTTCAACTTACAGGCTTTAACATGAAAAAAATCGTATTTTTCCGCCACGGCGAAAGTGTCTGGAACCAGGAAAACCGCTTCACCGGCTGGACCGACGTCGATCTCACGCCCAAAGGCGTGGAAGAAGCGCGTGCCGCCGGGCGTCTGTTGAAACAAAACGGCTTCAGCTTTGATATCGCCTACACGTCGGTGTTAAAACGGGCGATTCGGACCTTATGGCTGTCGCTGGAAGAAATGGATGCGATGTGGATTCCGGTGATTCCCGATTGGCGCTTAAACGAGCGGCATTACGGCGAACTGCAAGGCTTAAACAAAGCTGAAACCGCCGCCAAATTCGGCGACGAGCAAGTGCATGTCTGGCGGCGCAGTTACGATATTCCGCCGAACCCTTTGCGCAAGGATGACGCGCGCTATGCGGGCAATGATCGGCGCTATGCGCATCTGACGGAAAAACAAATTCCCCTGACTGAATGCCTGAAAGATACCGTCGAACGCGTCGTGCCATATTGGGAAACGGTCATCGCGCCGCAAGTGAAAGCGGGTAAAAATGTCGTCATTGCCGCGCACGGCAATTCACTGCGCGCGTTGATTAAATATCTCGACAAAATTGGCGATAACGACATCGTGAATTTGAATATCCCGACCGCTGCGCCGTTGGTATATGAACTCACTGACGATCTGAAACCGATACGCAACTATTATCTCGGCGACGCAGCCGCAATTGAAGCGGCGCAAAAAGCGGTGGCGAATCAAGCTAAGGCAAAATAGGCTAACTAATTGATTAAATTAAGGTAAATATGCCAATTATCACGTTAACCGTACGCAAGCCGAAGACGAGCGCATTTAAAACCGCTGTGTTAGACGGCGTGTTGAATGCGCTGATCGCAGCCGGCGTGCCGGAGAAAGATCGCTTTCAACGCGTGCTCGAACTTGATGCGGACGATTTTCGTTTTGATACGACCTACCCCGACGTCACCTCGCCGCGCACTGATGATTTTGTCCTGATTGAAATTTTATTTTCTGTCGGTCGCAGCGTAAAAATCAAAAAGAAAATTCTCGCCGACATCGTCGCCAACTTGTCGCGCGATCCTGCGTTGAATCCGGAAAACATCATGGTGTGTTTTAAGGAAACGCAATGGGAAAACTGGTCGTTCGCGGGCGGCCGGCAAATACATGTCTGATTGGTTTACCTCGTATTCGCGGCCTCTTATCGGAATTATTTTGCTTATTCTGCTGATGGGGATAACGACGTTGCCTGCGCAAGCAGCGCGCAAAAAAGCGCCGCCGAGCGAGGAGCTGAAAGCGCTGCGCGGACGCATCAACGATCTGCAAAAAGACATCGTCAAAAAAGAAAATTCCAAGTCGGAAGTCGCCGATGATTTGAAGGAATCGGAAAAAGAAATTTCCGAAACCAATCGCAGCTTATCCGAATTAGCGCAGGAGCAGAAAGAAACCACGGGCGAACTCGTCGTCCTGCAAAGCAAAACCGGCGCGTTAAAATCCAACGTGGCCAAACATCAAGCCGATCTGGAAAAAGTAATCAAAAATCAATATCAGAGCGGCGGCGATGATGCGTTGAAATTATTATTGAATGGCCAGGATCCGGCGCAGGTTTCGCGTCATATGCACTACTACTCGTATCTGGCCAAAGCGCGTGCCGAGTCGATTCAGGGTTTGAAAACCGACATCGCGCAATTAAAATCGGCGGAAGACGAAACCCGCGCGACGGCGAAAGAGTTAGCCGAGCTGCAAGCGGAAGAAGCGCGGCAGAAAAAGAAGCTGGTCGCGGAACAGCAAAAAAGAAAAAATCTGCTGGATAAAATTTCCGGGCAAATCAAATTGCAGAAACGCGAAGTCGGCAAACTGAAACAGGACGAAGCGCGCATTACGCAGCTGGTCGAGCGCTTGGCGAAAATGTTGGCGCAGAAAAAGAGACAAGCCGCCAAGCCCGCAGCGAAACCTGCCGCGCCAGCCAACGCAAAACCGGGTGCGCCCGTTATTCAAAATGACGAGGAGCCGGATGACAGTTTCAGAGGCACCACGTTCGCGTCGTTACGCGGCAAATTAAAGTTACCGGTGCGTGGGGAACTTGCCAACCGATATGGCAGTCCACGGGAGGGTGGCGGATTAACCTGGAAAGGTTTATTTATCCGCGCCGGTGAAGGCGCCGCAGTCAAGGCGGTGGCCGATGGCAAAGTGGTCTTCGCCGATTGGTTGCGCGGCTTCGGTAATTTAATGATACTGGACCACGGCGGCGGCTATATGAGCCTATATGGAAACAACGAATCCTTGCTCAAACAAGTGGGCACCAACATCAAGCCAGGCGACACCATCGCCAGCGTGGGAAACAGCGGCGGCAATGTAGAATCAGGCTTATACTTTGAATTACGGCATCAAGGCAAAACTCTCGACCCGCTCCCATGGACGGGAAGATAGATTTGTAACTAATTGATTAAATTGAACTATTTGGAGCGGCTATGAGCGGGAATAATTGGAAACCAGCAGGATTGATCGGTCTGGGCTTGGTTGTTGGCGTTGCTTTAAGCCTCAACTTTACCGCCAGCGCGGAACGTCCGTTATCAAAATTGCCGCTGCCATATGAAGATATGCGCGTGTTCAGCGATGTATTTAATCGCATCAAGACCGACTATGTTGAGCCAGTGGAAGACAAAAAATTACTCAAAGAAGCAATCAACGGCATGCTCGCCGGCTTGGATCCGCACTCTGCCTATCTCGACAAAGACGCGTACAAAAATTTGAATGAAAGCATGGAAGGCCAGTTCGAAGGACTCGGCATTCAAGTCGATATGGACGAAACTGGTTTTGTCAAAGTCGTGTCGCCGATCGAAGGCACACCGGCTGCGCGCGCCGGCATTAAATCCGGCGATTACATTATCAAGCTCGACGACACCGCCGTAAAAGGTCTGAAGCTCGACGAAGCGGTGAAGAAAATGCGCGGTCCGCGCGGCACCAGCATCACGCTGACCGTCATGCGCAAAACTGAACCCAAGCCGCTGATCATCACGCTCACGCGCGAGCCGATCCGCACACAAAGCGTCATCTCCAAACAAATCGAACCCGGCTTCGCGCACATCCGTGTGACGCAATTCCAAAAACCCACCGGCCCTGATCTGGCTGCCGCCTTGGAAGATGCGTACAAAAAGAATCCCGGTGGCTTGAAAGGTTTAGTGCTCGATTTGCGTAATGATCCGGGCGGTTTGTTGCCGACCGCCATTGGCGTGTCGGCCGCGTTTTTGCCTGAGAACGCCGTGGTCGTGACGTCCGACGGACAAGTGGACGA
>JAYVJD010000133.1:0-11454 GCA_043769625.1 Pseudomonadota bacterium
GGAGGGGCGTTGCCGATAGAATTCTGGCCTGCGCTGTTTAACTTTTGCGCTGTGCTACTCCGCTTTATTCATCTGCTTCGACAACTTCCACGCCATGCCGCCGAGTAACGCGACGCCAGCTAATAGCACGGCCCATAACAGCCATTTCTTTTTTTGTTCCGGTGACATGGCTTCGCTTACTGGCGCGGCGGCTTGTACGCGGGCGTCGCCCATTTGCGCTTGGGCGAGTTTGAATTCGTCGCCGTATTGATAGCCGGGGATTAAGCTTTCTACGCTGAAGCTGCTGTGTTTGGCGTTGGCGTTGCCAAAGGCCAGGGTGAATGGCCCGCCGCCGCGCGCGACGAAAACTAGTTGGCGCGGTCGATATTCGGCGACGAGGTTAGGCAAGCCCGCGCCGAGGCCGCCGCCTTTTTGTTCGACGGCGATTTTCCAGTAGCGGTCGCCGCTAACCGGCAGGACGATCGCGGGGGCGGCGACATCGTTGCCTTTGTAGTTGAGTCGATACAAGGTCGCGTTGGCGCGGGTTTGCCATTCGCTTTTTTCGTCGGCGCGCGAATACATTTGCGCCGGGGCGACGGTGTTGATTTGCGGCAAATTGAATTTGATCCGATCGACCGGGGCGCGAGCGCCGAGGTCAAATAAATATTCGCCGGGCTTGTCGCCCGCGCGCGCTTCGCTGCTTAAGCCGACGCGTTCGGCCTCGCTGAATTTTTCGCCGAACTCGGCCTTAACATCGGTCAAGTCTATCGACTGACCTTCCCATGTCAGCTTCAAATATTTTGCTTTGACGCCGGATAATTCGATGCGCTTTTCGGCGATGGCTTGTCCGGCGAATTGCAAACTCATAATCGGCGCGCTGTTGACGAGCGTGCGCCATTGTTTAAAGTCGTCGCTGGCTTCGATGCGCGCTTTGCCGACGAAGCCTTCTGGCGGCGTGGTGAAGTCTAAAATGAGCGCGTTAATTGGTTCAGAAAGATTAATTAAATCAAATACATACGAATTTATTTCTTTTGGCTTAACGAGAGTATTTTTTTTCGATTCGATTTTTACCAGCGCACCATCGGCGCGCACTTCGATTTTCAAATCAGGGCTGTCAGTGCTATTGGCTTCGACATATAAAGGAAAGCGCGGCGGTGAAATTGGCGCGCGTTGTTCTTTGCGCGGCGGCTCGGCGGCAACTAAGGCGTGCGGCACGAGAATGCCTTTGCTGTCGAACACGCGTATGTCGGCCAAATCATTGCGTGTGACGCCCTGATAAATCGTCAGCGGTAATTCAATGCGATTGATACCTTCGTTATTCGCCGTGGTGAGCGTCGCTGCGTGGGTGTAGCTGTTGAGTTGCTCGGGCACGTCGGCGTTTTGGCTAAAGGCGATTGCGGGTAGCAGCGCGACGAGGCAAATAAATTTTGGCACATTCATATTAAGGATTCTCAGCAAGTTTTTGTTTCGGTGGCATGGGGGAAAAATAACCGATAACCAACATCAAAATTCCGACCACGATAAACGACACGATGCGCTCGACGGTGCCGACGTTGGACAAATCGACCAAAAATAATTTGGCGATCACCACGCCCATCAAGCCCGCGCCGACGACCCACAGCACACGCAAGTTTTTACGCGTCGCAGTGAACATCAAGGCGAGGGCGAGGATGGTCCAGAAAATCGACAACGAAGTCTGCACCAGATTCGACGAAAGTAAATCGCCGATGGTGTACGGCACACCGGTCCAATGATGAATCGTGCGCAACAAAATACTGTTGACCCACACGAACGAGGCGATGCCGGTCGCAATCAAGCTGAGGTCGCGCGTCTCGGTCGTTTCCCCCAGCGCAAAACTTTGATACGCGCGCCATAAGGTGAGGCCGATTAGAATATGACCGAGGTCGAGCGCATTTAACAACGGCAAATAAGGTAGCGGTTGCGAGCTGCCATCGTGGCTGGCGTTGGCATAAAACTCCCAGACAAAAAATAACGCCAGCAAGGGCAGCGCGACCAAGTTGATATAGCTTTGATGTTTTGCTGACAAGGGCCAGAACTGTTTTGCTTCATCGCGCGCAATCAACCACACGGCGAGACACGGCAACAATATCGGCGCGGCGACGCTCCAAGCGGATTCGCCCAAGCCTGCATTGCCCATCAGCCAATGCAACTCAACGCTGCCGATAAGCAACAATAACCACAAGCCGCCGGCATGTTGCAAACTCAACGCGGGGGCGTCGGCTTTGTCGTGTCGGCGCAGTAACCAATAGAACGCGAGCACGGCAATCGGCCAGGCGATGAAACCATTTTTGGCGAAAGGATGCGAATTGAAGACGCTGCCGCCCAGCGCGAATAGCAATAGCACGGGCAATAATAAATAAGTCGGCGCGCGTGCGATGGACCAACTCAATGTGCTCGCCGCAAGGGATAACAGCACCGCGGTGGCCGCGATAAACAACATCAGGCCATGGAGTTGGAAGCTGTTCGCCACATGCCGATCAACCTCATGATAACCGCCGACCAACCACCAGACCAAGCCCCACAACAACATGAACACGCTGCCCAGATCAAGGAAGCCCGGCGATTTGCTCGATTTTTTATCCGCCGCATGATGTTTAGTCAGTTGCCAACTGACAAAAAATCCGGCCAGTGAAACCAACAGACAACCAATCAAGGTGCTATTGAGAATCGGCATATCGGCTGCCTGCCAATGCAAGCTTTTGAGTAACGCGGCACCGGCGGCGAATTGCAACATAAAACCAAACGCCGTGGCGAGCTGGCGTTTTTGCCGCAGGCCGACCCACAAGATCGCCGCGCCTTCGAGCGCCCACGAGCCACTGGTCCACTTGGCGTCGAGCGCTAACGGAATCGCGAGCGTGCCGAAAATAACGCCCAGCGCGAGGAAACTTTCAGTCAGCAGACGCAAGCCTTGCGCGCGTTTGCCCCATAACGCGTAGGCCAAGCCGATATACATCAGCGCCAGCGCGAGCGCGCTGAAAGCGAGGCCGTATTCGCTGTCGCGCATCAGCCAGGCTTGCAGACCGAAGCCGATTAACGGCGTGCCGAAAACGAGCGTGCCATCGACATAGCCTATCGTTTCGGCTTCATCATCATCCAAGCCCTTGGACCGACGCAGGGCGAACAACACGGCAATCGCGACATAAAACAAAAAGAATAAAATCAGGAAGGGTTCGGTGGTGGAGAAAAATTCCGGCTGATAAAACTTGCTGCCCCAGATGGTACCGATGCCGAAGGTGAACAAAAAGCCGAGCACGTTAAGCGGCTTCCACGCTTTGTACCACGCGACAATAAAAATGCCGAGATTCAAAATCGTGTAATAGCTGAACAAGCCGACATGGCTGCCGCCGCCGGTGGACGCGAGGATCGGCGCAAGGAATCCGCCGGTGACGCCGACAATAGCCAGCGGCATGGAATTTTGCGCGACGGCGAGAATGGCGGAGAACACGGCGACGCCGACCATCAGCGCGAAAGTCAAACCGCCGGGTAATAACTGATATAAACGATAGGCGCCGAACAAGGTGAGATACAACAAGCCGACGCCGAGACCCTGCATCACCATCGCGTATTCCGGGCGCTTATTGCGCAGACGCCAGCCGATGCCGATGATGACCATCGCGGCGATGGCGATGGCGATCGCGCGTAACTCGATGCCGATGAAGCCGCTATCAATCGCGTATTTCAACAAAAAGCCGACGCCGAAAAATAAAATCAACGCGCCAATTTTGACGATCGTGTTACCGCCGGTGAACCAAGCGATGATCGCATCGCCAAGCGAGCCGCCGGGATCTTTGGGTTTTTTAATGCGCGCATCAAATGCCAGGCTGGGACGTGGCGCGGCGGCGGGCGTAGAAATGTTTCCGGCTGTAGCAGGCGTTTCCGTTTCCAACGAAACCGCTTTTTGCGCCGCGCTGGGCTGCATCGACGCGGCTGCCGGGCGTAATGGGATGGCTTGCGCTAATTGTTCAGGCACAACTTCAGGTTTCGCAATCGGCGTTGGCGCAGTAACGTCAAGCGCAGACGCGACTGGCTCAATACCGAGATTTTTTTCGATCAGGTTGAGACGTTCGTTGACCGCAGCGAGTTGTTGTTCGAGAAATTGAATGCGCTGGGTGCGCATGGTTTCGAGAGAGGTTTGCACGGGTTCAGGTTTTGCGTAGCTGCTTGCCTTGGTCACTGGGGGTTTTGTCCCCATTATCATGCCGACCACCCAGCCCAATAAACCGACTACTAGTGCGCCAGTGAAGCCGAAAATGGTGCCGCCCACAACAATACCGATGACCAAGCCGAGAAACCACATACTGCCTCCCTATTATTATTCGGTGATCTTTAATTTCATCACGCGCAGAAATTCTAGCCTTTTAATTCTTTTTCGATCAACGCATGCAACTTGGGGAAATCCAATTCGCCGACGACGCGCTGGATGATGTGCCCTTGCTTGTCGATAATGTAAGTGGTCGGCGTGAGTTTGACGTCGCGGAAATCGCGCGCGTGTTGGCCGTCGAAATCGAGACTGACAAAAAACGGCAATTTGTTTTTTTCCGCGTACGCCAGGACATAATTGGGCGGATCGTAACTCATGGCGACGGCGATGGTTTCCAAGCCTAAAGGCTGATACTTATTATGTGTCTGGATAAGCGCGGGCATTTCGGCGATGCAGCCGGGGCAATCGGTCGCCCAGAAATTCACCAGCACGACCTTACCTTTGAGTTTTTTCAGGGAAGTTTTTTCGCCTTTGATAGACGTGAAGGCAGCCGCTTGCGGCGCATCGATTTTTTTTGACAGCGTGAGCGTGAACGCGGCGATGAGCACTAAGGCGAGGCCGAGGCCGATAAATAATTTGGGCGGAGATTTCATAAACGCAGTGTAGTACGGAATTTGTTTTGCAGGGGGGAATGGCTATTAATTTGACTTAAATTACGTCCGGTCGTTCACTTAAATTAGTCAATTAAAACAAATACTTACTATATATCCATTCAACCGGAAAATTGTTTCACAATATGCTGTAATCGACGGCTGACGGCGATGCGCTCGTCTGTGCCGTTGAGGATCACCGCCCAATGGCCTTCGCCGTCGTCTGGCTTCACGCGCTCGAAGCCGTTGATGTGTCGATTGGCGACCAGCACGCTACGGTGAACGCGGGTAAAGCTGTCGGCGAATTCGTGCTCCAGCGCGGTGAGCGATTCTTCGAGTAAATATTCGCGCGCGGCGGTTTTGACCGTGATGTATTTCTGTTCGGCGCGCAAAAATAGAATGTCGGCTAATGGTATCAGCAGAATTTTGCCACGTTCAGCGATCGATAAATGGCTACGCGCTTTGACGGCGGCTTGTTGTAAAGCCTCGGCTTTGAGCGGCTTGGCGATCAGGGTTTTCTGCAATGCGGCGAGCAGGCGCTCTTTGCGAATCGGTTTGAGCATATAATCGATGGCGTTGACTTCAAACGCCTTCAGCGCATGCTCTTCAAACGCCGTGGCAAAAATAATCACCGGCGGCGTTGCGAGTTTTTGTGCGTGGCGCGCCACTTCGATGCCGTCCATGCCCGGCATACGAATGTCGAGCAGCATGATATCGACCGCATGGCTTTGTAAAAACTGTAATGCCTCGGCGCCATTCGCCACTTCGCCCACCACACCATGCGCAAACAGGCCGCGACAGTCGTCGAGCAAATCCCGCATGCGGTTTCGCGCCGGCGTTTCGTCGTCCACAATCAAGAGGCTAGGTTCGCGCATATATATAGTATGGCTATTTTTGTTTGGTGTAGGGCAAGGTGATGGTGGCTTGGTAACTGTTGCCGGTGATTTGCGTTTTCAGGCTGGCTTCGGCGTCAAAATGCAGAGATAGCCGCTCGCGAATATTGCCCATCGCCATTTTGTTGCCGCTGTGGTGCGAGCCTTCCTGCGAATACGGATTGCGCAACACGATGATGACTTGATTGTCTTTGTTGCGATAGATATTCAGGTTGATTTCGCCCGATTCACTCAGCGGCTCGATGCCGTGATAGACGGCGTTTTCCAGCAGCGGTTGCAAAATCAGCGGCGGCACCATCGCGTCGCCGGGCATTTTTTCGACATGCCAGGCGACTTGCAGCCGTTCGCCTAGCCGAAGTTGTTCAAGATCGAGATATTGACGGCACAGCCGCACTTCATCTTCGAGGCGCGTCAGTTGTTTGTTGTCCGCCATGAGCACGCGGAATAAGTCGGCCATGTCTTCCAGCGCGCGCTCGGCGCGCTGCGGCTCTTTGCGCACCAAGCTCAACACGGCGTTGATGCTATTAAATAAGAAGTGCGGGCGAATGCGCGCTTGCAACGCCTGTAAGCGCGCTTCGGTCAGCGCGGGCGATAGCGCACGGCTACGCATATTGAAATACAGCAACACCGCGCCGGTCATAAGTAAACATAACAGCCAGTAACGCAGCGGATTGGCCGTTTCATTTTCCGGCAAAAACGGCGCAAAAAAATATAGCATGCCGGTAACGATGAATAATTCCAGCAGACACACCAGCGCAATAGACGTGCGGTAATCGAGTTTTTGCAGCGGGCGCTTGAGCGCGCACAACAAGCCGAGACTGAGCAACAAAGCCGGTTGCACCAGGAAGGAATAATCCAGAATTTCTTGACCGATACCGCTCAGTGTCGGGCTTTTCGCAATCGCGCCGCCAAGACACATGAGGTTGACCAGCACCATGGTGCGCAACAAAATGCCGAGGTTACAAAAATCCGGCAGCGTTATGTGTATCTGGTTTTGATTTATACTGGCCACTATTATTCTTTCACTATTTATCGTTGTGAGCACGCCGTGAAAAGCAAAAAAACTGCAGCAAATAAAACCTGGTCCGGTCGTTTCGCCGAGCCGGTGACGGAGCTGGTCAAACGTTACACCGCCTCGGTGGACTTCGACAAGCAATTAGCCGAATTCGATATCCAAGGCTCGCTCGCGCATGCGCGCATGTTAGCTGGCGCCAAGATTATCAGCAAAAAGGACTTGGCGGATATCGAACGCGGCATGAAAACGATTCTGGCGGAAATCCGCGCCGACCAATTTAAGTGGTCGGTCGATCTCGAGGACGTGCATTTGAATATCGAAAAGCGTCTGACGGCGTTGGTCGGCGACGCCGGCAAACGCTTGCACACGGGGCGTTCACGCAACGATCAAGTGGCAACCGATATTCGTCTATATTTGCGTTTTGAGATTGATAAAATAATCAATTTAATCAAAATGTTACAGTTATCAATCGTGGACTTGGCCGAGCCCCATTGCGACACCATTATGCCCGGCCTTACCCATTTGCAAGTGGCGCAGCCGGTCAGCTTTGCGCATCATCTGATGGCGTATTACGAAATGTTGAAGCGCGATGCGGCGCGCATGGCCGATTGTCGCAAGCGGGTAAATCAGTTGCCGCTCGGCGCGGCGGCGTTGGCCGGCACGAGCTATCCGATAAACCGATTAGCGGTGGCGAAAGAGCTCGGCTTTGACGGCGTGTGCGAGAACTCGCTCGACGCGGTGTCGGATCGCGACTTCGCCATTGAATTTACCGCTGCGGCGGCGCTGGTGATGACGCATTTATCGCGCTTGTCGGAAGAATTGATTTTGTGGATGAGCCCGCGCTTTAGCTTTATCGATATCGCCGATCGCTTTTGCACCGGCTCGTCGATCATGCCGCAAAAGAAAAACCCGGACGTGGTCGAGCTGGCGCGCGGCAAAACCGCGCGCGTCACCGGCCATCTCATCGCGCTGCTGACGCTGATGAAAGGCCAGCCGCTGGCGTATAACAAAGACAATCAGGAAGACAAAGAGCCGCTGTTCGATACGGTAAAAACGCTCGACATGACGCTGACGATTTACGCCGACATGCTGCGCGGGATTACCGTCAACAAGGCGGCGATGGCGGAGGCGGTTAAAGCTGGTTTTGCCACGGCGACCGATCTGGCCGACTATTTGGTTAAACAAGGTTTGCCGTTCCGCGACGCGCATGAAGCCGTGGCACTAGCGGTGCGGCATGCGGAAAAAGCGGGCGTCGATCTGGCCGAGTTACCACTGGCCGACCTGCAAAAGTTTTCCAAGTTGATCGGCAAAGACGTTTTCAAAGTTTTGAGCCCGGAAGGCTCACTCGCCAGCCGGGATCACATCGGCGGCACCGCGCCGAAACAAGTCAAAGCCGCCATCGCGCGGGCGCGCAAGGCGCTTCGCTGAAGGATGAGGGATGAGGGATGAAAAGTAGGGTGCGCTCGCGCACCAAAATGGCATCCAATATCTGCGGTACATTTCTCCGACTTTGGTGCGCGAGCGCACCCCACGAGAGCTGAAGGCTGAAGGCTGAAAAATTGTCATTGAGGCTGCCCGCCTCTTAATCTTTGAGGCGAAATTTCTTTAATTTCTCATTCGCTTACTCTTCGTAGTCTTCCGCTTCTTCGGTATCGTCTGTTTCTTCGACCATCAGGTTTTTCGGCGAGTGTTCGCGGCACAGTTTACGGATATCTATGGCGGAAAGTCGCTCGCCCATTAAATCGCAGCGGGTGATAC
Source organism: Pseudomonadota bacterium (assembly GCA_043769625.1). GTDB lineage: Bacteria > Pseudomonadota > Gammaproteobacteria > Burkholderiales > JBEEJL01 > JBEEJL01. Next base: position 8,518 of record JAYVJD010000133.1, read on the forward strand.
GGCCCTGTTTTTGGTAATGAACACAGCCGGAACAGGCGCCGAAGGTTCGTCCGCCGTTCTCGATTTGTAGCATGTAAAGGCTTTCACGCAGGGCCGAGACACTGTTGCGTATGCGGTTGGCGCTGATTTCCTTGGTCGCTTCCTGCCATTGCGAGCCTGGCTGGATCTGCGCCAGGAACTGTTCGGCCAGCGGGGACAGCCGCAGGCGCACTACGCGCCGGTCGATTTCGTCCTGATAGCGTTCTATCAAACCTTTGCGGTCGAGCAAAATCAAACTTTGCGACACCGTGCCCTTGGTCGTGCCAAGATATTCGGCCAAGGCTTGCGGCGTATTGCTGTAACGATTGGCGCGGGCGAGATAAAGCAGAGCCTGCAAGTGGTTTGGTTGCAACTGATACACGGCGCCGAAGCGTCGCAGATCAGCGCGGATCAGATTGCCGAGTCGCTCAATTAAATCGAGTAATACGAGGGGGCTTTTGTCCATAAGCGTATTAGTATCGATTCGCTACTAATATGTCAATACCTAATTATGAAAAAAATTAGTGTTGAATCGATACCATCAGGCCTATTTGGTCTTGATTTGCTTGAAAAACTGACTTTTTGTATTGTAATTGACAAACGTGGAAATGATTTTTTCCCTCTAAGAATGCCAATTATCTGTTTGCGCGTGCAAGTCATGTGAGATCGATCACTATTTTTTCGCGCGACTGCAAAAATAGGATGTCGGATAATGCCTGACTCAATTCTGTTGCGCTACGCGTATCGATCCAGCGATCCTTTTCGTGTTTAAAATGGAAGCCTCCACTTTTTGCGGCCACCCAAATCTCGCGATTCGGTGTTTGGCGATTAATAATTATCTTGGAGCTGTCTTCACATTCAATTTCAAGGATGCCGCCAACGGTTTCATAGTCCAGATCCACCTCAGCAGCGTCGATCGCCGACTCTATTTTCAGCAGGATGGCGTCCACAAGGCGGTTGAATTCGGTTTCAGTCATTGCGGCTCCAGCGTGATAAAATTATGACTTCCTGCTTACAACGTATCGCCCGGAAATCCCATGCTTGAGAATACTATGCGGCAACTATTATGGCTATGTCTGATGATGTTTCTGACGAGCTGCGGTTATAAGAGTCCGCTTAAGCAGCCCGAGCCGGTACGTGCGCCGCAGATTGAATTGCCGCAAAAACAATAACCCTTTCACCTGATCGCCCCCAAAATGAATCCATTTTTCCCCGTTGTAAACGGCGAGCTCTACGCCGAAGGCGTGGCGCTTTCCGCCATCGCCAACGAGTTCGGCACGCCGTGTTATGTTTATTCCAAAGCGGCGCTGGTCAGCGCTTATCAGGACTTCGAGCGGGCCTTTGCCGGCCGCGATCACCTGATTTGTTACGCCATGAAAGCCAATTCCAGCCTGGCGATTCTGAATCTATTTTCCCGCATGGGCGCGGGGTTTGACATTGTCTCGGGCGGTGAATTAGCGCGCGTGCAGGCGGCGGGCGGCGACACCACCAAAGTCGTATTTTCCGGCGTCGGCAAAAAAACCAGCGAGATCCAAGCCGCGCTGGCGGCGGGTATCAAGTGCTTTAACGTCGAGTCGGCCAACGAACTGGAACGCATCAACCAGGTTGCCGGTGAGATGGGCAAAATGGCGCCAATCTCGTTTCGCGTCAATCCAAACGTCGATGCCAAGACCCATCCTTATATATCGACCGGTTTGCGTGATAATAAATTCGGCGTGGCGTATGACGACGCCCTGCCGCTGTATCGCAAAGCCAGCTCGCTGCCGCATATCGTCATTAAAGGCATCGACTATCACATCGGCTCTACCGTCACCGACATCGCGCCGTTTGCCGAGGCGTTTGAGAAAGTATTGCTACTCGTGGATCAGCTCGAAGCCGAAAGCATCGCCATCAGCCACATCGATATTGGCGGCGGCGTCGGTATTCGCTACAAGGACGAAACGCCGCCGACTATCGCCGAATATGCGTCTCATTTATTGAAGCTAATGGGCGCGCGCAAGCAAAGCATCCTGATGGAACCGGGCCGCGCCTTGGTCGGCAGCGCCGGCATTTTACTCACCAGAGTGGAGTATCTCAAGCATCAGGAAAGCCGCAATTTCGCCATCGTCGATGCGGCTATGAACGACCTGATTCGTCCAGCCTTGTATCAGGCGTATCACCAGATTGTGACCGTCGCGCCGAGCCAAGCTGCGCCGCAAACGTATGATGTAGTTGGGCCGGTTTGCGAGAGCGCGGACTTCCTCGGTCATGGCCGCGAGCTGGCGCTGCAAGAAGGCGATCTGCTCGCAGTGTTGGCCACCGGCGCATACGGCGCGGCCATGAGCTCCAACTATAATTCGCGTCCACGCGGCGCCGAGGTGATTGTTGACGGCAGCCAGGTTCATTTAGTTGCCAAACGAGAAACAACCGCAGAGTTGTTCGACCGCGAAAGTTTGCTTCCCGGCATTTGACGACCGGCGAGCAAGCGTGAAATCACGCTTCGATATTATTTTTTGACAAAACTATTTAACGACCACCTAAATGGTATCGATTCGATACCATTTTTTTATTCATCGAACAAAATAAGCCTATTGATTTTTGTTGAATTGTTTCGTCTTAAAAAATTCCTGTAATAGAATCCACTTCACCAAGTAGAGGTTTTGCATGTCAATAGTTTTAAGTTGATAGGCAGCGTCGAAAACAATGTGGCGCCTTGGAATGCGCGAAAGCGTATGCAACCTTGCAGCACCTATTTGTTCAACGTATATAAGGAGTACTAATCATGGCAACAAAGAAAAAAGTAGCGAAGAAACCAGCAGCAAAGAAGCCAGCACCAAAAAAAGCAGCCGCTAAGAAAAAGCCAGCCGCTAAAAAAGTAGCCAAGAAGAAGCCGGCTGCGAAAAAAGCTGCTGCGAAGAAAAAGCCAGCCGCTAAAAAAGC
>JAYVJD010000134.1:0-4386 GCA_043769625.1 Pseudomonadota bacterium
TGATTGCACCGATTGCTATGGAAGACGGCTTACGCTTCGCCATTCGCGAAGGCGGTCGTACTGTGGGCGCCGGTGTGGTGGCCAAGGTGATTGAATAAGTACATAGCATTAAAAGTTTAGGCCAATAGCTCAATTGGCAGAGCGTCGGTCTCCAAAACCGAAGGTTGGGGGTTCGAGGCCCTCTTGGCCTGCCACATAAATCGCAGAAACCGGAATTATGAACGACAAAATTAAATTAGTAGTCGCTGCACTTCTGGTAGTCGCTGGTATCGCCGGTTACTATTTTTTGCGTGAACAGGCAGACGTAGTCAGATTGCTGTCGATATTGGCAGGCGTAGCCGCAGGCGGATTCGTTGCATGGTTATCGCAGCCGGGCAAAGACTTTTTTGTCTTCGCCAAAGAGTCTTGGGCGGAAGCCACGAAAGTCGTGTGGCCGACGCAAAAAGAAACCATTCAAACCACTTCGGTGGTATTCGTGCTGGTTGCAGTCATGGCGGCGTTCATGTTCCTGGTTGACGGGAGTTTAGCCTGGGTTGTCAGCAAGCTCATGGGAGGTGCCGAATGACCATCCGCTGGTATGTCGTGCACGCCTATTCCGGTTTCGAAAAAAGTGTTCAACGCGCATTGATCGAACGTATTGCACGCTCGGACATCAAAGATAAGTTCGGCGAAGTGTTGGTGCCAGTCGAAGAAGTAGTGGAAATGAAAGCCGGTCAGAAAACTATTTCTGAGCGCAAATTTTTCCCAGGCTATGTATTAGTGCAAATGGAAATGACCGACGAGAGCTGGCACTTGGTGAAAAGCACACCGAAGGTCACGGGTTTTATCGGCGGCACATCGACCAAGCCGACACCGATCAGCGAAAAAGAAGTCGCCAACATCATGCACCAAGTGCAAGAAGGCGTCGAGAAGCCGAAACCCAAGGTATTGTTTGAAGTGGGCGAGAGCGTGCGCGTCACTGAAGGCCCGTTCACCGACTTCAATGGCAACGTCGAAGAAGTGAATTACGACAAGAGCAAGATTCGCGTATCCGTATTGATTTTCGGTCGCTCCACACCGGTCGAATTAGATTTCGGCCAAGTTGAAAAAGCGTAGTTGAAAAGCAAGGATGAAGGATGAAGGCGGAAGGATGAAAGAAAAGTAGGAAGTTTGAAGTAGTAAGCAGGAACCAAGTAAATAGGAAGTTGGTAATTGTAGGAAGCAGGATGAAAATTTACTCACTTGTTGGGTTTGTTTCATGCCTCATCCTTCATCCCTCATCCTTTAATTTTTAACCGGGGAGGGCGTTGTTAAACCAGCGTCCGCTAACACCCACAAGGAGACATCATGGCGAAAAAAATCGTCGGTTACATCAAGTTGCAAGTGCCCGCAGGTAAGGCCAATCCTAGTCCACCTATTGGACCAGCGTTGGGCCAGCGCGGTTTGAATATTATGGAATTCTGTAAAGCGTTTAACGCGCAAACCCAAGGTGTTGAGCCGGGCTTACCGATTCCGGTTGTGATCACGGCATTCGCGGACAAGAGCTTCACGTTCGTGATGAAGACCCCGCCAGCGACCATTCTGATCAAGAAAGCCGCCAAGATTACTAAAGGCAGCCCAACACCGCACACCGTAAAAGTGGGCAAACTTACCCGCCAGCAAGCAGAAGATATCGCGACACTAAAAATGCCTGATCTAACGGCAGCGAATATGGATGCTGCAGTGCGCACCATCGCAGGTAGCGCGCGCAGCATTGGCATCGACGTGGAGGGCGTAAAATGAGCAAGCTAACCAAACGTACCAAGGCGCTTCGCGCGCTGGTCGATCCGAACAAACTCTACGCCATGCCTGCCGCGCTTGAGATCATCAAAAAAACCGCTAATGCAAAGTTTGATGAGTCAGTCGATATCGCCATCAACCTCGGCGTCGATGCGAAAAAATCCGACCAAACGGTGCGCGGTTCTGTCGTCATGCCGCGCGGCACGGGTAAAACCGTTCGCGTAGCCGTGTTCGCGCAGGGCGCCAATGCCGAAGCTGCTAAAGCCGCTGGTGCAGACATCGTTGGCTTTGAAGACTTGGCCGAAAAAGTTAAAGCCGGCTTCATGGATTTCGACATCGTTGTCGCCACGCCTGATGCCATGCGTATCGTCGGTCAACTCGGTCAGATTCTCGGTCCACGCGGTTTGATGCCTAACCCGAAAGTCGGCACCGTATCGGCCAATCCTGCAGAAGCCGTGAAAAATGCCAAGGCCGGGCAAGTGCAATACCGTACTGACAAGGGTGGTATTGTGCAATGTACGATTGGTCGCGCGTCGTTCCCAGTGGACGCGCTGCAGGAGAATATGTTGGCGCTGATTGCGGCGCTGAATAAAGCCAAGCCTGCGACCTCCAAAGGCGTGTTCCTGAAAAAGATTTCGCTCTCCAGCACTATGGGTGTCGGCGTGCGTGTTGATCAGGCCAGCTTGGTCGCGCAAGCTTAATCAATGAATAACCGAGTCTCGCGCCTGCGCGAGATTCACGCTCTGGAAACGGAGCAGGGCTTTGGGCTGACGCATGAAGGATTTTCTTTGTGCGGCAGGTTATCAAAGACCGTAGGCATCCGAAAGGATTTAATGCCGTAAAGCAGAGGATGTGGTGATTGATGATCAGCTCAATCCTCAGTCCCGAGCCACCGGACCCTACGCAGATGGCGCGCCCCAATCAGGTTTCAACAGTTATGCAAATGGCTGAAAAAATTCCTGACGCAAGGTCGCTGTTATGAAACGGTTGCTTGATGATAAAAATATTTTTGTTATCGACAGCCATTAACGAAGGAGCATGACCTTGAGTCTCAATCTCGATGAGAAAAAAGCAGTAGTCGCCGCAGTGTCCGCGCAAGTTAAGGACGCCCAGTCGATCATCCTCGCTGAGTTTCGTGGTATGCAAGTGAGCGACATGACGGTTCTGCGTGCGAAAGCGCGTGGTGCCAACGTGTACTTTCACGTACTGAAAAATACTTTGGCACGTCGCGCAGTCGCCGATACGCCGTTCGCTGGTTTGACTGACAAGATGGTCGGTCCGCTGGTGTACGGTATTTCAACCGACCCTGTCGCCGCCGCCAAAGTGATGCATGATTTCGCCAAAGGTAACGACAAGTTCGTCATCAAAGCCGGTGCGTTAGCCAATTCCGTGATGTCCGCTAAGGAAGTCGCGACATTGGCCGCTATGCCAAGCCGTAATGAATTGATCGCTAAATTGATGGGCACCATGCAAGCACCAGTCACCAAATTTGTACAGACACTCAACGAAGTGCCGACCAAATTTGTGCGTGGACTGGCCGCTGTACGCGATTCCAAGCAATCCGCATAACTTATTGATTTAATTGAATATTTAACAGGAGTTTTACCATGGCCGTATCCAAAGCAGAAATTCTCGACGCCATTGCTGGCATGACCGTACTGGACCTTTCCCAGTTGATTAAAGATATGGAAGAAAAGTTCGGCGTATCCGCTGCTGCTGCTGTTGCTGTAGCCGCTCCGGCTGCTGCTGGTGGCGCTGCTGCTGTAGAAGAGCAAACCGAGTTCACCGTGATGTTGACCCATGCTGGCGACAACAAAGTGAACACCATTAAAGTCGTTCGCACCATCACCGGCCTTGGCCTGAAGGAAGCGAAAGACTTAGTGGACGGCGCGCCTAAAGCAGTAAAAGAAGGCGTATCGAAAGCTGATGCAGATGCAATCTTGAAGCAATTAATCGAAGCCGGCGCTAAGGCTGAAGTTAAGTAATCGTATTTTGATGCATGAAGGCTGGTGCGCAAGCGCCAGCCTTTTCCCGCTGGCGATTTTTGTATCGCTACTGAGGGCAGAAATAAGTGAATTAAATTGAATTCCTTTATTCCTGTCTTTACCTGTTCCATCACGGCCGTGGAGAATCTATGAACTACTCATTCACCGAGAAAAAACGTATTCGCAAGAGTTTCGCTAAACGCGCAAGCGTGCAGGAAGTTCCGTTTCTTCTCGCAACCCAGCTTGATTCTTACGCAGAATTTTTGCAAGCAGAAATTGCCGCAAATTCACGTAAGCCGCAAGGTCTGCAAGCGGCGTTTCAGTCCGTGTTTCCCATCAGCAGCCATTCGGGCAACGCGAAACTGGATTACGTCAGCTACGTACTCGCCACGCCACCGTTTGACGTCATCGAATGTCAGCAACGTGGCTTGACTTTCGCGTCGCCGTTGCGCGCCAAAGTGCGTCTCACCATTATGGACAAAGAAGCGTCCAAGCCGACGGTGAAAGAAACCAAGGTGGACCAGAAAGGCTTCACGCTGGTGCCACTCAATATGCACTGGAAGTCAGGCCGGGTGAAGTGCGAAATCGGCTTGGCCAAAGGCAAGGCCGAGCATGACAAGCGCGACACCATCAAGGACCGCGA
>JAYVJD010000135.1:0-4386 GCA_043769625.1 Pseudomonadota bacterium
TGACTGAGCAATAATTTTTCAACAATAATTTTAGGAGAAAATAATGTTTAAGAAATTTTATCTAAAGAATAAACTGATTTTGATGTTACTGTTATTTCCTATTATTGTAATCGCCGCTACGTGGGGGCCCATTTCAATTCCGTTATTGGGAGGGGTAAATAGGGATTTAGATTTTGCGAGTGACCAGTCTGCAGGCTGGCCTGCGGCAACAGCAGCAATGAAAGCCGTGCTAGGATCTAAAATGGTCGGTCTCAATCCGCCAGTAAAAGCAGGTGACAAAGTAAAATTTATTTACTCAGATGGAACGCACGTTCTCAAATGGGGCGGTGGTCCATTCCTAACTACTATGCCATTTATTGAGGTATCGGCCTCTAGTTCTTCGACTGGCTGCGGCGCTGGTGGTACGATAACCAACTCTACAATTGATGGGCACTGGGAAATGGTGTCTGGAACTGCATGCGGCGGGGGCGGCTGTTCAACAACCTACCTTGATAAATGGGTAATTGACTCAATAAGCCAAACTTATTTTCCAAAAAATATGTGCGTTTGATGTGTCTTCCTTATGAATAAGTTCAGAAAAGTTGTTTATATTTGTATATTTGCTGCCCTGATTTTCGGGGCAGCCTATTTTTTTCATTCCAAGAGCAATAAACAGGTCACCCAATCATATGCCCTCGAGATAAAACTACCAGATGAGCATGAGACTGCAAAAGAATCCCGGACTTTTGAAACTGCAAATTCTTCGACAAAACTCAGCATTTCAAAATCAGTCCAAGCTGCAAAACAGGCTACATTCAATACAGCCGTCGCAAAACTTTTGTCTACTGAACTCTCAACTTCAAAAGATTTGAAGGCGTTTTATAATAAATACAAGAATGATGGGTCGCCAGAGGGAAAAATTTATTTCGCCAAAGCTATGGATGGATGCGGAATATTCGTCGATGTAATAAATAACAAATGGGATACTAATCCTGAAATACACGGCATTATACCTAGCCACCCTGACTACTTAAATCGTTTGCAGGCATTTAAAGAATTAACATCACGGTGCGAGGGCTTTTTCAGTACTGATGCAAAACAGTTCTGGACTGAATTCCGCGCCGCACACGAAAATGCTAATAAAGACCCTGGCGCTTTAATGAGTGCTGCCTTGGCAACTAACAAGCTATTTTCAAAAAATGGAGTCATTGACGAAGACGGATTCAAAGACGCAGCACTATTAGCCCAAAAAGTTTTAGCTTCGAAGGATCCTGATGCAATTGCCCAATTAGGTGGTTTTTTTCATGTTTATTGGGATCACAAAGATTTTAAAAATACCAATATGGACAGAGATCGTGATCAACCGTATTTACGCATAGGTGCTTTTACTTTAGCTGCTTGTGAGTTAGGACAAGATTGCAGTAAAAATTCATTACAAGCTGTGTATGGTTGCATTTACTCAATTGAACAATGCCAAGGATTAAATTCAATTGCAAGTTCAAACTTAACCACCGAGCAAAAAAATCTACTTGAACAATATAAACAAGAGCTCTTGCAAGCAATTAACTCGGGAGACTATCGCCAACTTGGTTTACCTACCAAATAAGGTATCTCGCGCTATCAAGCCGCCGTCATCCACGCTTCAATATCTTTCACCTTTTTCGGTGCCTGATCAGTCAGCACGCGGTTGCCGGCCTTCGTCACCAGCACATCGTCTTCAATACGAATACCGATGTTATGGAAATGCTTGGGCACGTTTTTGGCCGGGCGGATGTAGAGGCCTGGCTCTACCGTGAGCACCATGCCTGCTTCAAGTTTGCGCGAGACGCCGTCGTGGCGGTATTGGCCTGCGTCGTGCACATCAAGGCCGAGCCAGTGACCGGCGCTGTGCATGTAAAACTGAAGGTATTCTTTTTTCGCTATGACTTTATCCAGGCTGCCTTTGCATAATTTCAAATCGATCAGGCCGCGCGCTAATACTTTGATCGTGGTGTCGTGATAGGCGTGGAATTTCGCGCCGGGTTTTATTGCTGCGATGGATTTGATTTGCGCTTCGAGGACGATTTCGTACACGTCTTTTTGCGCGGCGGTAAATTTTCCGTTGACCGGCCAGGTGCGGGTGATGTCGCTGGCGTAGCCATCGACTTCGCAACCGGCGTCTATCAATAACAAATCGCCATCTTTCAGGCGCTGATTATTTTCTACGTAATGCAGTACGCAGGCGTTGCCGCCGCCCGCGACGATGGAGGTGTACGCAGGCGCTTGCGAGCCGAAGCGGCGGAATTCATGCAACAACTCGGCTTCGATTTCGTGTTCCCATTTGCCCGCTTTGGTTTTTTGCATGGCGCGCATATGGGCGCTGACGGAGATGTCGGCGGCGCGCTGCATGATTTGCATTTCGTAAGCGTCTTTATGCAAACGCATTTCGCTGGTGATGCTCTGCGAGTCGAGGATGTGTTCCGGCGCCGCGACGCCGCGCCGCGATTGCGCGCGCAAGTCATTGACCCATTTCATCACGCGCGCATCCCAGTGCGCTTGCAGTCCCATCGGCGTCGCCAGCGTGGCTTTATTTGCAATTAATTGCGGTAGAATTTTATCAATTAAATCAATAGGATATGCTTCATCAAAACCGAAGGCTTTTTTCGCGCCTGCAGGCCCGTAACGGAAACCATCCCATATTTCTCGTTCGAGATTTTTCTCGCGGCAAAATAATATCGAGCGCGGATTTTTTCCAGAGATGACGACGACCACGGCTTCGGGTTCTTGAAAGCCGGTCAAATAATAAAAGTGACTGTCAAAACGATAGCCGTAATTCGAATCGGCGTTGCGCATCAGCTCCGGCGCAGTCGGAATCACGGCGATGCCGTCTTTGATGTGTTGCGCAAGTTTTGCACGGCGTTGCTGATAAAGTTTGATTGGGATCATGCTTGCTCCACTGTGTTTAATCGTTGTTGCATGAGTTTTGCCATCTCTTGGCTCATGCCGTCGGTTTGTTGTTTCAGCGCGGCGATGACGCGCTGTTGATCCACTACGGTTCGATTTTGGCTGATTTTGAATTTGCCTTCGATGCACGCGATGTCGATTTCAAAACCGACGATGGCGTTGAGTTGTGCATCCAGATAATCATCAGATAAATCCATGGTCCACGGCTTGGCGAATCCACTCTCGTATTGGTTGACCAACGCGCGCTGCATTTGTTTCAGCTTTACTTTATCTTCGACAATGCGCGGCGCGCCATACACATGCGCGACGGTGTAATTCCACGTCGGCACCATACGATCTGGATGCTCGTACCAATTGGGTGAAATATAAGTATGCGGGCCTTGGAACATCACCAGTGCCTCGCCACCCTTGGCGAGTATCTGCCAGTGCGGATTGGCGCGGGCGAGATGTCCGATGAGTTTGCCGTTTGGCGCAGATTTTTCGTCAAGCATAAGTGGAATATGGCTGACCATAAACTCGCCATCACTATGCGAAATCATGGTGGCGAATCCGTAGGCGTGGATCAGCTCGCGCAAAGCGGCGAGATCTTTTTGCTCAAAATGTTTTGGGTTATACATTATGCCAATGCCTCATCGAGTTGCTTTAAGCGTTCCGGCGTGCCGACATCGACCCAGCGTCCGCCGAAATATTCCCCGCCAAGCTTGCCTTGCGTCATGGCAAAGCGCAGCGGATCGATCAATTTACACTTGCTGCCCGCCGGAATGCCCCGAAATAATTCCGGCTGATAGACGCCGATGCCGCTAAAGGTGAGCATCTGCGGGCCCGCGTGACTCAAGCGCCCATCCGCGAGAGAAAAATCTCCGCCCGGATGGTGCGGCGGGTTATCCACCATCACCAAATGCGCTTGGTGCATATCGATCCGTTGCCGCATGGCTTTTATTCTTTCAGCTACTTGATGAAAATCATAGTCGCAAAAAATATCCGCGTTCACCACGGCGAACGGCTCGCTACCCAAATGCGGCAACGCGTTGGCGATACCGCCGGCGGTTTCCAGCGCTTCGGTTTCGGGCGAATAATAAATGTCCACGCCATAACGCCGACCATCGCCGAGAAAGGATTCGATCATTTTTCCCAAGTGCGCGTGGTTGATCACTAGCGTATCAAATCCGGCTTTGGCCAAGCGCTCGACATGCCATTCGATCAGCGGCTTACCGCCGACGCTGAGCAAGGGTTTCGGTACGCGATCCGTGAGGGGTCGCATGCGTTCGCCGCGTCCCGCTGCTAAAATCATAGATTTCATAAGTAATTGATTATATTAAACTATTTAACAGTTAAAAAGTGAGTCCAGACTTGGTTTCTATCTCTTCAAGCTCATCCAATAATTTTAGCAACGGACCCAAAGCGCGGTAGCGGTCGCAGGTTTTGCGTACGTAATTCATAAAGCGCGGGGTGTCGGTCAAGTAA
>JAYVJD010000136.1:0-4376 GCA_043769625.1 Pseudomonadota bacterium
CTCCGGGAGAGGGGCCGGGGGTGAGGGTGGTGGAAAAACCGCTTCGCTCGCCGACCTCTACGACCCACTTACCATGCCGCCCGCTCTGGTGAAAGCACATCAACAACTCGACGACGCTGTTGACGCCGCCTACGGCAAACGCAATTTCAAAAATGACGCCGAGCGCGTGGCGTTTTTGTTCGCGCTTTATCAGCAATACACCAGCTTGTTGCCAGTCGAAAAAACGCCTGCGCGAAAAGGTCGTAAGAAAACATAGGGATACAAATGTGTTGTATTTATGTAACATTCTGTTTTTATTGAATTTTGTCGCTCTAGCGCTTGATAAATTGTTATCCACCACCTATAATTTCTATAGGTTCAATGCGAACCCTACTCATGCATAAATGGTCGAAATCCCAATTCGAAAAATATATTCGATCTGCTGCAAAGGATGGTTCGCGAATTTTTGTTACGCTGCATGCCCAAAAGCAAATGCGTTTACGCGGCATTCAACAATTAGCAATGGAAACAACTTTACGTTCTGGAAATATGCTGCGTGAATGCGAGCCGAATATTGCCAAAGGAACATTTGAGTGCCGCATGGAAAAATATATAGCAGGAAAAGATATTGGCGTAATCGTCGCTGTCAGTGAAGATGATCCCAATTTAATTATCGTGACGGCAATGTATGTCTAAGCTTGAGGTTAAAACCAAAATGTATCACTTCACCGATGCCGGGCTGAAAAACGTCTGGCTGGTAAACGGATTTAAAGAAAAAGATACGCCCTATGGTAAGGGCGTGGCGATTCAGGATGTACCTGGGCTCACTAAAGCCATTTGCCGTGCGCTGACAAAAAAACCGCAGCGTCTTGCCGGCGTTGAGTTTCGCTATTTGCGTTTGCATTTGGAAATGTCGCAAAAATCCCTTGCCCACTATTTTGGCAATTCTGAGCAAAGTGTCGCCATCTGGGAAAAGACCGGGCGTGTTCCCAAATGGGCGGATCATTTAATTCGTGTGGTATGGATTGCGAAGGACGATGGGAATACGGCTATCAAACATGCGGTTGATCGCATCAACGATGTTGATCGTTTGTTGAATCAGCGCATTGTGCTGCATGACACACGTAGCGGATGGAAGTCGAAAATTGAAACTGAAGTTGTGGTTTAATGCCTGTTAAATAATTTAATATAACCAAATAGTTGCTCTTATTCCTTAATTCTTGATTCCCGCCTTCGCGGGAATGACGGTGCTGCAAAAAATATCCCTCATAAAAAACCGCGCCAGATATTTAATCTGGCGCGGTTCTATTTTTTGCTGCTAAAAAATCTAACGTGCGGATTACTGCGCGCGTCCTTCTTTCCACGCTTGGATCAACTTCTCATACGGAATGGTTTCGCCTTTGGGTTTTTCATTGGCGAGTTTTTTCCAGGGTGCGGCGTTGTCGCTGAGGAATTTATTCGGATCGCCTTTCGGGTTTAACTTAGGTGCGCACTTGGCCATGCCTGCGCGTTCCAAACGTCCCATCACTTGATCCATTTCTTCGGCCAGATTATCCATCGCGGCTTGCGGCGTTTTTTCGCCAGTGACGGCGACCGCTACGTTCTTCCACCACAACTGGGCGAGCTTGGGGTAATCGGGTACGTTGTTGCCGGTCGGCGTCCACGCTACGCGCGCGGGGCTGCGGTAGAACTCGATCAAGCCGCCGTACTTGTTGGCGTTTTGCGTGAAGTAATCATGCTTGATGTCGCTCTCGCGGATGAAGGTCAAACCGGTGATGGATTTTTTCAGCGAGGTGGTTTTCGACGTGATGAATTGCGCATACAACCACGCTGCAGCGGTTTTGTTGGCGTCATGGTCTTTGAAGAAAGTCCACGAGCCGACGTCCTGATAACCGTTTTGCATGCCTTGTTTCCAGTACGGGCCGTGCGGTCCCGGTGCCATGCGCCACTTCGGCGTACCGTCGGCATTCACTACCGGCAAACCGGCTTTGATCATGTCGGCTGTAAACGCGGTGTACCAGAAAATCTGCTGCGCGATTTGGCCCTGGGCAGGCACCGGGCCGGCTTCGCCGAAGGTCATGCCGCTGGCTTCTTTCGGCGCGTAGGCTTTCATCCAATCGACATATTTGGTCAACGCATACACGGCCGCCGGCGAGTTGGTCGCGCCGCCGCGTGAGACTGATGCGCCGACTGGCGTGCACTTGTCGTCGGCGACACGGATGCCCCATTCGTCAATCGGCAAGCCGTTAGGAATACCCTTGTCGGCAGTACCGGCCATCGACAGCCATGCATCGGTAAAGCGCCAGCCGAGCGACGGATCTTTTTTGCCATAATCCATGTGGCCGTAAACCGGTTTGTCATCGATGGTTTTCACATCTTTGGTAAAGAACGCGGCGATGTCTTCATAGGCCGACCAATTTTGCGGCACGCCTAAATCGTAGCCGTATTTGGCTTTGAACTTTTCTTGCAGGTCTTTGCGCGCAAACAAATCGGCTCGGAACCAATACAGGTTGGCGAATTGCTGATCCGGCAATTGATACAGTTTGCCGTCGGGCGCGGTGGTGAAGCTGGTGCCGATGAAATCCTTGATGTCGAGACCGGGATTGGTCCACTCTTTGCCCGAGCCGCTCATATAATCGGACAGCGGCAAAATTTTTCCGTAACGGTAATGCGTACCGATCAAATCGGAATCGGAAATCCAGCCGTCATAAATCGATTTACCCGATTGCATCGAGGTTTGCAGTTTTTCCACCACGTCGCCTTCCTGGATGATGTCGTGCTTGACCTTGATGCCGGTGATTTCTTCGAACGCTTTGGCCAAAGTTTTGGATTCGTACTCGTGCGTGGTGATCGTTTCCGATACCACGCTCACTTCTTTAATGCCCTTGGCTTGCAGTTTTTTCGCCGCGTCCATAAACCATTTCATCTCCGCCATCTGCTTGTCTTTGCTCAAGGTCGATGGTTGAAATTCGGCGTCTATCCATTTTTTTGCTTCGGCTTCACCTGCCCAAGCCCCGTGTCCGTAAACCATAGCGGCGGCGGCGAAGGCGATTGCTTTGAGTCGCATTTTCATTTCGTCTCTCCTTTAACACTCCTCCCGCTTATGGAATTACAAAAGCGATAGCTCGGGGAAGAAATAGCCATCACTTTTTTCTTACACTTTCGTCTGCGCAAAACTTCGACTAGTTAAACGCAGATTACATTCTTCGACAGGCTCAGGACGAACGGTTGGTGTTGATTACGTTCGTGGTGAGCTTGTCGAACCATGAACGTCATCAACTTGTTCAGAGCTCTTAGCCTTTGCGCATAATCAAACCGAGCAATAACATCGACAAGATAAACCCAAACCACACCGACGGCTCGGCTTCCAGCGACAGCCACGTCATGACCTTGCCGGAAATGCCTATCCAGATCAGATTCACAAATGCCGCCGTCAGCAGTCCTATGAACAAACGATCTCCGCGCGTCGTCGGGATAGGCAACCAACCTTTACGTAATATAGTCGGACTTTTGATTTCCCACACGGTCATGCCGAATAACATCAACACGATGCAGGAAAAAAATATCGCCACCGGCGTGGTCCACACCATCCACTCAAACATGCTGCGCCCCCATACTCATACCCGCCCCATGGCGAAACCTTTGGCAATGTAGTGACGCACAAACCAGATCACGATGACGCCCGGCACGATGGTCAACACACCTGCCGCCGCCAACACGCCCCAATCCATACCCGATGCCGACACGGTGCGCGTCATGGTGGCGACGATGGGTTTAGCGTTGACACTAGTGAGTGTGCGCGCCAGCAAGAGTTCCACCCAACTGAACATGAAACAGAAGACTGCCGCGACGCCGATACCGGCTTTAATCAGCGGCACAAAAATCGTCAAGAAAAATCGTGGAAAACTATAGCCATCAATATACGCCGTCTCATCGATTTCGCGCGGGATGCCGGACATGAAGCCTTCGAGTATCCACACCGCCAGCGGCACGTTGAAGACCAAATGCGCCAGCGCCACCGCGATATGGGTGTCCATCAGGCCGACGCTGGAATAGAGTTGGAAAAACGGCAGCAAAAAAATCGCCGGCGGGGTCATGCGATTAGTCAGCAACCAGAAAAACACATGCTTGTCGCCGAGAAACGAGTAGCGCGAAAACGCATACGCGGCTGGCAACGCGACCAGCAAGGAAATGGTCGTGTTGATCGCGACATAAATCATCGAGTTGATATAGCCCGAATACCAGGATACGTCGGTGAAAATAGTGGCGTAGTGTTTCAGGGTAAACGTCTGCGGCCACAAGGAAAAGGTGCTGAGTATCTCCTCGTTGGTCCTGAACGACATATTCACCATCCAGTAAATCGGCAGGATGGCGAAAAATAAATACACCACTAGTAA
>JAYVJD010000137.1:0-4368 GCA_043769625.1 Pseudomonadota bacterium
TCTTCGAGCGAAAAATGTTTTTTTAATATTTTTTCCACGTCGCGCCATTCGATGCCCGCGAGTGGAGATTCGGCTTGCGTACCCGCTCCCGTCGCGGCGAATATCGGTGCACTCAACCCCAGCGCGGCTGCTAACACTATTCTTTTAATCCACATAGGCAAAACTCCAAATAAAGATCCCGGCCCCATCTTCACCATTTTAAGCCTAACGCAACCCTGTGCGCGAACGTTGACCATTGCATTGCGCATTCCCGCAACGAATAGTAAGATTCTTACTTCTGCAAAGTAATACTTTTTATGAGGTAAATATGCGCATTACCAGCAAAGGTCAAGTGACCATTCCGCAAGCCATTCGCGAAAAAGCCGGGCTGCTGCCCCATACCGAAGTTGAGTTTCAGTACGCGCGCGGGCGAGTGGTGCTCATGCCCGTGATAAAGGCAAATATAGCGGGAGAAGAAACCATGTCGCCGATCCGCGCCGCGATTCGGCGGGCACGCGGTTCGGCGAATGAGCCCATGTTCAAGGGATGGAGCACGGATCAAATTATGGCTTTTCTGCGCGGCGACGATTGAAATCCAAGCGGACACCCATCGCGCGCGAATCCCGCGCTGTGTATGCCGTGCCGACGCGCGTGTTGGTCGACAGCAATGTGTTGATCGATCTGCTTGAGAACGATCCGAACTGGGCGGATTGGTCAGAAACGCAATTAACCCCTCTCGTGGAAGCGGAATTAGCGGTAATCAACCCGATCATCTACGCAGAAGTTGCTGCGAATTTCGCGACGATCGAAGCGCTGAACGCAGCAATCCAACCGTTCAATCTCCAGCGCGAGCCATTGCCGTGGGATGCTGCGTTTCTGGCAAGCCAAGCTTTCAAACTGTATCGCCGTCGTGGCGGGCTGCGCTCATCGCCTTTGCCGGATTTCTATATCGGCGCTCACGCGAGCCTTTCGGGATACTCGTTGCTTACTCGCGATGCGCGGCGATACCGTGAATATTTCCCGAAGTTAAAGATTATCGACCCGAGTTAGGACCCCATGCCCTTATCCTGGAATGAAATTCGCGATCGCGCCACGCATTTTCAAAAGCGCTGGAAAGCTACCGAAAAAGAAAATGCAGAGTCGCAATCGTTCTGGACCGAGTTCCTTCACATCTTCGATGTTGACCGCAAACGCGTCGGCCTGTTTGAAAAGCAAGTCGAAATCAAGCGCGCGGGTAAGAAAGTCAAGAATGGCCGCATCGATTTGTTCTGGCCGGGCACGTTACTCGTAGAAATGAAAAGCGCCGGACAGGATTTGGATCGAGCATTCTCCCAGGCAGCGGATTACTTCGAAGCACTGCCCACGCGAGATTTGCCGCGTTACATTCTGGTCAGCGACTTCCAACGCTTCCGCCTGTTCGACCTACAAGAAGGTATCGATCACGCCGAGTTCACGCTCGACAAGCTGCGCGATCGCATCAAGTTATTTGGATTCATCGCCGGCTACACCGTGCAAGCGATCAAGCCGCAAGACCCAGTTAACATCAAGGCCGCCGAGCGTATTGGGGCGCTACACGACGCGCTCAAAGCAAGCGGCTACCGCAGGCATGATTTGGAAATGTTGCTGGTACGGCTGCTATTTTGCCTGTTCGCGGACGATACCGGCATCTTCACCCGCGCAAAGTTTTCGCGAATGGATCGAGAACGGCACCAAGCCCGATGGTTCTGATCTCGGTCGGGCTTTGGCCGAATTTTTCGACGTGCTCAATACCGAAGAAGCGAAACGCCAAACGAGCCAGCAAGAAGACTTTAAAAGCTTTCCGTACATCAACGGCAAATTATTCGAAAGTACACTGCGCCCGCCCGCCTTTAACGCCAAGATGCGCGAGTTACTTCTGGAAGCCTGCGCGCTGGATTGGTCCGCCATCAGCCCAGCCATATTCGGCGCGCTCTTCCAGAGCATTATGGATGACAAGGCGCGTCGCAACTTGGGCGCGCACTACACCAGCGAAGAGAATATCCTCAAATTAATCAAGCCACTGTTTCTCGACGAATTATGGGCGGAATTCAACAAGGTCAAGAAAAACAAGAACCGGCTATTTGAGTTTCACAAGACGCTACGAACGCTGACTTTCCTTGATCCGGCTTGCGGTTGCGGCAACTTTCTCGTCATCAGTTATCGCGAACTGCGCCTGCTCGAACTGGAAGTCCTGCGCGCATCCCTCGACATCGAACGCGACTACGGCCAAAAACTCGTCGACGTATTCAATCTTGTGCATGTAGACGTCGACCAATTTTACGGCATTGAAATCGAAGAATTTCCAGCGCAAATTGCGCAAGTGGCAATGTGGCTCGTCGATCACCAAATGAACGTTCGTGTTTCGGACGAATTCGGCATGTATTTCGCGCGCATTCCGCTGAAGACCTCACCACATATCGTGCACGGTAATGCGCTACGCATTGATTGGAACGAAGCGCTGCCTGCGGATCGGTGTAGCTTCGTTTTGGGGAATCCGCCGTTTGTGGGCAAGTCTTACCAGACCGATTCGCAGAAATCTGATCTGGAAACGATTGCACGGGGCATTAAGAGCGCGGGTGTACTTGACTACGTGGCTTGCTGGCACATCAAGGCACTGCGATACATGAAGATCAACCCGCAAATTCGCTGCGCCTTAGTCTCCACGAATAGCATCACGCAAGGTGAGCAAGTCGGCGTTCTGTGGGGTTGGCTGCTGTCGCAAGGCATTCACATCCACTTCGCGCACCGCACCTTCCGTTGGAGTAACGAGGCGTCGGGCAAAGCTGCCGTCCATTGCATCATCATCGGTTTCGGGTTGGTAGATGTGTCCGGCAAAACGATCTACGAATATGAGAAGGTGGACGGTGAACCGCATGCTGTAGCTGCGATAAATATCAATCCCTATCTCGTCGATGCTGTCGACGTAGTTCTGCCTGCACGACGTCGACCGATCTGCTCAGTTCCAGAAATGCTATTTGGGAGCAAACCCACGGATGGTGGCAATCTCCTCCTAAGTGAATCTGAGTCCAAGGCCCTAGTGTTCCAAGAGCCTTTGGCTACACCGTACTTGCGCACCTATTTAAGCGCTGAGGAATTCATAAACGGTAGTCCTCGCTTTTGTCTTTGGCTAAAAGAGTGTCCTCCGAAGTTGCTTTCCAGAATGCCGGCTGTACTTGCACGAGTAGATGCGGTTAGGAGATTTCGTCTTTCAAGCAAGAAAGAAGACACCCGATTAAACGCATCAATCCCAGCAGTGTTTGCTGAAGATCGGCAGCCAACGACACAGTACCTTGCGATTCCGAAAACTTCCTCTGAGCGGCGTGCATACATACCAATGGGATTTCTAGGTGCAGAGGTCGTTGTTGCAAGTGAGTTATTTACGATTTCAGATGCTTCCGATTTTGAGTTGGGCGTCCTCAGTTCAACAATGCATATGGCTTGGGTGCGTTACACGTGCGGCCGTCTAAAAAGCGATTTCCGATACTCCGCAGGCATCGTCTACAACAACTTCCCCTGGCCCGATTCACCCAGCGACGCGCAGAATCAAGCCATCGAAGCCGCCGCGCAAGGCGTGCTCAATGCACGTGCCGCGTTTCCGCAAAGCTCTCTTGCCGATCTGTACGACCCGCTGACGATGCCGCCCGATTTGGTCAAGGCGCATCAAAAGCTGGACGCGGCGGTGGATGCGGCTTACGCAAAAGGTTCGGGCCGGAAAAGTTTCAAGAACGACGCCGAGCGCGTCGCTTTTTTGTTCGAGCTTTACCAAAAATACACGAGCTTTTTGCCAGTTGAATCAAGTAAGCCAAAACGCGCTCGTAAAATTAAATCAAGCGCCTAACCTTCGAATGGGAAGATTACGGTTGCTATTTTTATCACTAAAGAACTATAATTTTTATAGGTCGGCCAAAAACTAAAAAGCTCGATAAGCAGTCCAAACCACAACTTCAAGCGCTTATTCGGACAGTTTCTCTGGATAGCAGTCGCGTCGCGTTTACGATTCATGTGCTCCTTAGAATGAAGGAGCGTCGGATCACTCGGGACATGGCGTTGGAAGTTTTGCAAAAGGGCATGTTGATCCGCGAGCCGGAACCTAACTTAGCCAAAGGAAGTATCGAATGCCGTATGGAGAAGTTTACTACCGGACGCGATATTGGAATCGTTGTTGCACTGATTGATGACGACCCGGATATCCTCGTGATTACGGCAATGGGATTGTAACAATGGTGAATATGTATAAATTTTCTGATGGTGGCCTTCGCAACGTGTGGCTTGCAAATGGTTTCACCGTCAAGAAAACAACCTATGGTGACGCGGTGGCAATCGAGGATGTGCCGGGCTTAACAAATGAAATTTGCGCGGCGCTCACGAAAA
>JAYVJD010000138.1:0-4361 GCA_043769625.1 Pseudomonadota bacterium
TGCGCAATCGGTTTTTCCAGAATGCCGTACAAGTCACCGGGTGATAGCACCATTTGTCCGACGTCACGCGTCCACGGCGCGATGGAGAAGGGCGCGATGGCCTGACTGTCTTTGGTGAGCAAGGTGCCAAGCGGTATCGACAAAAACACGCCCTTGTCATAATACGGTTTGCCCACATTGCCCGATGCGTTAAGGTCATTGCCATTGGTGCGCGTGTACCAAACGCCCATTTCAAAACCGGAGGTAAAGCGGCGCTTGAGTTCCAGTCTCGCGCCAGCATCTTTAGCCAGGAATCGTCCCGCGCGAACCGTCGCCGTGACGCCTTGCGGAAAACGATAACGTGTCGATACGATCGCCATCACCGTGTTGTAAGGTCGAAACCCAAACAAACCTTTGGTGTCTCGTTGCTTGACCCAATCGACGGCGAGATCGGTCGCGAGGTTCCCGCTCTTGGGCATAACCAAGATCTGTCCGCCAACGCCGCCGTAGACTTCTTCATAGAGACCCACTGAGCTACGCGCAAAAACTCGTTCAGCCGGATGAAAATATTTATTCAACATCAGGCTGCTCAATTTCAGCTTGCGGTCTTTTTTGTATAGCGCATAGTCGGAGCGCACATGAGGGAGCAAGCTATTGTTCGGCGCGCTAGCTTTGCTGATGTCTTCTGCGAAGGTCCAGTCCGCTGTGCCTTCGAGGAAAAATTGTTGTCCCAGATTTTTGGTGTAATCCGCACTGATAAATGCGTTGTAATGAAACGCGCCGCTCGGGTCGTCGAGCAACAGGCCGAATTTCGGTGCGATCTTGATCCGGTTGAGCAGGCTGTCGGTACGTTTGAGCGAAATCAAATCGCCGTCGTCGTTGAACACCGTTTTCAAACCCGGTTGATCGTCGTCCAATCCAAGGTATAAATCACCTTCACTGTAACCTTGATTCACATTGCCGCCCGGCGGGTAAGTGATATTGACGCTGCTCGCGAGTTCTTTGCGGGTGATTTGGCCGTTGAAATAACGCTGTAACTGATTGAGATCGACGAACTCATAGGTGACAGCAGGCATTTCTATCACGGAATAGGTGATAAAAATCCGTTTCGTTTCCGTTGGCGATAATAGTGCGCCAATCCGCGCAGCACGGCCGATGGCACGCGGCAAAGCAGCGATGCGCGAATTACTCAGCTTGAGAAATAAGTCCGGCCCAGTCGAGCGAATGGCGATGTTGGTGAAGTCATCATCGCTCAAGGCGCGTGCCATCTTATTTTTATGGATTTTTTCCGCCTGCCATTGATCGTAACTGGGGCGCGTTATCACCGCTGTATAAGGTTCGGGTTCAGTCAGCTTGGGGATGAAGTCGGAGGACTCCAACGGAATGGAAACATACGCGTTACCCGCGAACTGCCCTTTTTGATGCGCCAACTGTGCGCCGAGCCAGCCCCATTTGTATTCCACGCCAAAGGCAGCGCCTTTGCGGCGTTTGTTGGCGCCGGAATCATTGCTTCTGTAATCTTCAGGGTAATTATTGGCATCATATTCCGCTACTAAGGCGACATTTTTTAAGGCTGCGGGGAAATAGCGAATACCGCCAAACGGGCCATCAATACGGCCCCGGCCAAAGCCAAGAGTTGCGTCAACCGAGCCGAAGTGTTTGGTGGCGACTAGATACTCCGAGCCAAAAATGCGCGTGCCGAAAGTGTCTTGCGCTCCCAGCGCTAACGCGGGCCAAAATTTGTCTTCGGTCAGTAATTGCAGTTTAAGATCGAATTCGCGGTCTTTGTAGTCGCCGTATTCGCCCGGCTTGAAGGCAATGACATCTTTGATGCGCATAAATCGCCCGGACAATTCGAGTCGGGGAATAGGCGTTAAACTGGTATATAGGGGCACATACGGATCGCTGACGCTGGACCCTAGCCGCCAGGTGCCGACTGGCTCAATGTGGGCGTCTGGCATGGAAATCAGCCCGGTTTGGCCCATCAAGTTGGGTTCGGCATGCGCTATTTGAAGTATAGGGATGATTGCGATCAAAGCAGCGAGCTGCAATTTACGCCATGGGCGATGGGTCATATTTTTCGGGCCTGGAAAATTCAAGAAAAACTGCGGCGTGACAACAAGATAAGGCTGACTGAACTTGCGTGATTGTAGCAACTCTGAATGATTGAGATGCGCATGATTTTATTCTATATTTTAATCAGAATTTGATTTTACCTGATTGCCTTGTGGCTGCATGAAAAGTAATGATTGCAAATTGTGGAAAATTTTCCCATAATGTGATGTGAATCACAAATGTTGTACGAGATACATTATAATATTCCCTAATAATGTGTTTGTAATGCTTTGATTTAATTTACTTTATTGAGGAATTTTTATGCGCGCTTTGGTCTGGTTATTAATGCTGAGCAGTATGGTTGCCGGGGCAGAACCCGCAGCAAAATCGAGCACGTCGGTGGTGCAAAAAGCATTAGCCAATAATGCGCAAGTTGAGAGTAATGCGGACGAATTTCTACCGGTTGAAGAAGCGTTCAAGGTTTCTTTTCGCAACGAAAATAACAAAGTTCTGGTCGATTTTTCCCCTGCAGAAGGTTATTACCTTTATCGCGAACGCTTAAATTTTGGTTTGAAAAATGCCGCAGACGGGTCGGTCGGTGAAGTGAGCTTGCCCAAGGGCGATGTCAAAGAAGATCCCAGTTTTGGCAAAGTCGAGGTGTATCACAAGCCGTTTCAAGCTGCTTTTGATTTAAAACCTGTCGCTGCTGCGGGGACTGCGGATTTGCAAGTGGGCTTCCAGGGTTGCAGCGAAAAAGGTTTGTGTTATCCGCCGCAGAAAAAACTTTTTAAAGTGAATTTCGCCAGAGCCGTGCCGAACGTAGTTAGTGCCCCTGTGGTGCCGGCCATAAGTAAACCCGCTGCGTTATCCGAAACGGACGAAGTCGCCAGCTTATTTAAAAATAAAAGTTTTGTCGTGCTGCTCACCAGCTTTTTTGTGCTCGGTCTGGGTTTGTCGTTCACGCCTTGTGTGTTCCCGATGATTCCGATTTTGTCTGGCATTATCGTCGGGCAGGGCGCGCATAGCACGCGCAGGCATACCTTCCTGCTGTCGGTCGCCTATGTAATGGGCATGGCGATAACCTATTCCGCGGCAGGCGTCGCAGCGGGCATGACGGGTAATCTGATTTCAAACTCGTTACAGAATCCGTGGGTGCTCGGTACGTTCGCTTTAGTATTTGTCGCGCTGTCGTTTTCCATGTTCGGTTTTTACGAGCTGCAATTGCCCGCGTCACTGCAAAGCAAATTGTCCGACACCAGTAATAGTCTCAAGGGCGGCAAATTCACCGGCGTGTTTGTCATGGGCGCATTATCTGCTTTGATTGTTGGCCCGTGCGTCGCCGCGCCGTTGGCCGGTGCCTTGCTCTACATCAGCAAAACGCAGGACGTAGTTCTCGGCGGTTCGGCCTTATTCGCTATGTCATTGGGTATGGGCGTGCCATTGTTGTTGATCGGTGCGTCGGCCGGAACCTTGCTGCCGAAAGCCGGCATGTGGATGGAAGCGGTGAAAAAATTCTTCGGCGTGTTGTTACTCGGCGTCGCCATCTGGTTAATTTCGCCGGTGATTCCGCCGGTTGTACATATGTTGCTATGGGCTACTTTGCTGATCGTTTCGGCGATGTATTTGAGCGCCATTGATCCATTACCGGCGGAGGTTTCCGGCTGGCATCGTTTGTGGAAAGGCGCCGGCGTGATTGCGTTGTTGGCCGGTATTGCTTTGGTGATCGGTGCGCTGAGCGGTGGTCGCGATGTGTTGCAACCCTTGGCTGGATTCAGGAGCAGCAGCGTTGGTGGTGTAATCGCCAATGCCAATACGCCGGGTCTGAAATTTGAGCGTGTGGCAAATGTGGCGGCGTTAGAGTCCCGCATCAAACAAGCGGCGGGCAAAACCGTCATGCTGGATTTTTATGCTGACTGGTGTGTGTCGTGTAAAGAGATGGAGCACGATACCTTCGTGGATCAAAAAGTGCAGGCGCAATTGAAAGACGCCGTGTTGTTGCAGGCCGATGTGACGGCGAATAATGACGACGATAAAGCCTTACTGAAACGTTTTGGATTATTTGGTCCGCCGGGGATAATATTTTTCGACGGACAAGGCAATGAATTGAAAGGCCGACAAGTCGTCGGTTATCAAGCGCCGGAAAAATTTATCGCCAGCCTTGATCGTGTTTATGCGGCTGCTTCGCCTTCACTGGCAAAAGGTAGTGCGCCTGCAGAAGAGAAAAATTGCACTGTGCAGACTTGCTAATAGTTAAATCTAATCAATTAGTTACATAAATTAACTTTTCCCCGCCAAAGGGCCACTCAGGTGGCCCTTTGCATTGACTG
>JAYVJD010000139.1:0-4354 GCA_043769625.1 Pseudomonadota bacterium
TGATTGACGTGACTAAGTTGGCGTTCGAGGTAGCGTTGATGCAGGGCATTCTCGACTGTCTTGAGTAACTCTTCCGGCTCGTAGGGTTTGCGCAGGAAGTCATACGCGCCGCTGCGCAAGGCATGAATCGCGGCGGAAATCGCGGTGTCGCCGCTGACTACGATAACGGTGGAATTTATCTTGCGTTCGACGAGATGGTCTAGCAGTGCGTAGCCGTTCATTTCCGGCATGAACAGATCGAGAAGCACAACGTCGTAAACGTGCGACTGCAACATGATTAAAGCAGACTTACCGTTATCACAAATATCGACGTTATAGCCTTGCAAACTAAGTAACTGTTGCAGGCTGTAACGCATATGCGGCTCGTCGTCCACGACGAGCAAATGCGGCTTGGCGTCCTGTCTTTCAGGCTCACCTTGGCGCAAGATATTGTGATCCATGACTTTCCCGTCCCTCTTGCTTCTTATCAGCCTCTGCGGGCATGTGTGGTGGCGCTATTGTGTCCTAAGCGTTTATGACTGGCAACAAAATATCAAAATAAGTTCCTGAATCGGCGTTACTTTTCGCGCTGATGCTACCGCCCATGCCGACCACCAATTCGTGCACGATAGATAGACCAAGTCCAGCATGCCCGTCGCCCTTGGTGCTGGTAACGGGGCGGAACAAGCGCGCCAGAATCGCCTCGGGAATGCCGGGGCCATTGTCGCTGACGCTAATGCGCACGCATTGCACACCGCTGCTGTTGGCGGCAATGGACGTTGCCACGGTGAGCTCGCCGCCTTGCATCGCCATTGCTTCTGCCGCATTTTTCATCAAGTTCAACAAAATCTGTTTGAGTTGATTGCGGTCACAGGCCACCGGGCGAATCGAGTGATCAAGATCGGTGCGCAAGCGAATGCGGTCGCCGGTAAATAATTGCTCATGGGTGATTTGCATCAGATCAATCACCACATGATTGACGTTAATGTCGTCGATCGTCTGCTTCGCCGTTGGCTTGGCTTCAGCCAGGCTGCGCACAATATGGCCGATGCGATCAATTTCTTCGTTGATCACTTCGAGGCCAAATTGCGACGGATCGGACTTGGGCATTTTGAGTTGCAAAATTTTGATGTAGTTTTTGATAATGCCGAGCGGGTTATTCACTTCGTGCAATACTTTGCGCACGCGACTTTGCGCGGCCAGATTTTGCTCCGGCGAGACAAACGCCAGCAAGCCGGATTGCTTGATGCTGAAATGCAAAGCGGCGGCGGCTTCATTAGCGAATAAAGTCATACGGCGCATTTTTTCGTCGAGCTGCGGCAGCTCGCTTTGCGCTAAACCAACGGCAAACGCGCCGAGCATCTCGCCCCGGCTGACCAGCGGCAAGGCGAGAAATCCGTCGCTCTCGAGCAGACGCGCAATTTGTTCATCGAGGATCGACTGGCCGAAGCCTTCACCCATACCGAAGGTATGATACGGGCGATTTAATTTGACGCTGTGCTTGATCAGGCTCGACGCGCCGTCGAGCGGAATGGTAATTTCGTTAATGATGTCGGGTTGGTCCACGCCGGCGAGGCCGCGCAGACATTTATGGCCGACGTCATGCGCGAAAAATATCGCGTTGGAAAAACCTAACTCGATTTGCAAATATTGGCGCAAGGTTTTATTTAGCATCGCCGGTTCGTGCGCACCGCTGGTGCTCGACGACAACGTCGCGAGCACAGTCAAATCGCGCACCGCGTTAGCGAGGCGCAAGGTTTTATGGTTTTGTGCGGCGATGCCCTCCTCAGTGTTGGCGGCTTGGGTTTTCTCAAACGGCAAATCGAGAAATTGCAGCGCCTCACGCAAGTGTGTCGTAGCGGCGAGTTCGATGTCGGTCAAGTCTTGCGGCTTGAAGCCGAAAAACGCGTGCGCGTGGTCCATCATCGCGGCGCTGGTGACATCGCGCGCCGTCATCATGGCGCGCGCCAAGTGCAAAATCTTCACCAAAGAATGCGCCGTTGCGACGCGGCTGATCGGGTCGTGTTGATAATGCACGGCATCGGCGATAAACGAATTCACCGCCCAGCGGCGCGTCAGTCGCTCGGTCTCTTGTACATTGGTAAAGCCGAGGCGTTCTTGTTCCAGCACCATCAACTCGGCGTCGCTGCCGGCGAGATGGCTGATCTGGCGATATTCCGCGCCGCGCATGGCGGTGAGCGAGAGTTTGCCTAAATTGTGTAACAGCCCAGTGAAATAAGCTTCGTCCGGCACCGGATAAGCGGCTTTCTCGGCAATCGCTTCGGCGTAAAACGCGCAACGCAAACTCTCGCGATGAAATTGCTGCAAATCATCCAACTGCGCTGCGCTCGGCGGCTGAAACACCTGCTGCACCGCCGCGCTGACGACCAAAGTTTTGATCACGTCCTGGCCGAGCGTGTCCAGCACATGGACAAATAAGGGAAAGCGTTGCCGCTTGGTGGTCGAGCCAAACGCCGCATCGAGCACGCGCGCGGCCAGCGCCACGTCGAGGCGTACGGCATACGCGACTTCGGCCATCGGCGTGCTATCGCGCGCGCAGATTTCGAGCGACGACAATAAGGCGTCAGGCAACGAAGGCAGCGTCGCGGCGACGGTCAGGGTTTGCAAAGTAGGAAAGGGCGTTGACTGCATGCGTATTGATATCTTTTTGTCGGCGTACAGCTCAGGAGGTCAAGACCCCGTAATTTGCAGGAATCATACTTGAGGCATAGCGTGAACGCGATGGGGGAAACACCGTATTTTTACCGCTTGGGGACAGCACCTTTCCAGCTATTGAGTAATGTCATTAACAACACTGATTAACGCTGTGTTCTGATTAGGCTTTTCTTTTGACCGCAAATTAACGCGAACGCAGAACCGGAATGTTTGCTTGATAATATTATTTGGTGCTTGGTTTTGAGCGGCGGCGCAGCAAAACGGGGTTTTACAGACTATTTGTAACTATTTGATTAAATTAATAATTTTATTACAAGGATTTTGGAAATGCCTAAAATTATCGGGTTATCGCTGCTAATCCTGTTGAGCAGTGCTTGCGCAACAGCCAACTCCACACAAAAAAGCGAGCTAAACGTCGTGCCGAATATAGAAGCCAGCCGCTACATGGGAAAGTGGTACGAAGTCGCGCGACTGCCAAATAGTTACCAGACCATGTGCGCCGCCGATGTCAGCGCCACCTATGCGCAAAAACCGAATGGGATGTTGAGCGTTACCAACGCATGCAAAAAATCCGATGGCAGCATCACCTCCGTCGAAGGCGAAGCCCGCCAAGCGCGCGGCAGCCAACAAAACAGCAAACTGCAAGTCCGCTTCGCCCCGCCGTGGTTGGCCTGGGTGTCACTGGTGTGGGGCGATTACTGGATTATCGATCTCGCCAGCGATTACAGCTACGCCGTCATCGGCGAACCGAAGGGCGAGTATTTATGGATATTGTCGCGCAAGCCAAAAATCGACGCGGCGTTGTATGAAAAAATTATGGCCGACGTAGCGACGAAGGGATTTGATGTAACGAAAGTGCAGAAGACTTTGCAGGGTGAGTAGCGTGCGCGTTTGATCGGCCTGTCCCGAAGGGTGATCAAACAATTCAACAAAAATGTAGGCAGAAAAATAATGTCCGCTTTTTGACTGTCGGTATTGCTGCTATCGCCCCGCAGCGGAAGGTGACGCAGTTGAAAAGCAAATTCAGTTATTAGAGATTTCCCCC
Source organism: Pseudomonadota bacterium (assembly GCA_043769625.1). GTDB lineage: Bacteria > Pseudomonadota > Gammaproteobacteria > Burkholderiales > JBEEJL01 > JBEEJL01. Next base: position 3,701 of record JAYVJD010000139.1, read on the forward strand.
TTTGAAAAAGGGGGATTAAGGGGGATTTAAAATGGTTGTGACGGGCCGCTGAAATCCCCCCTAGCCCCCCCTTTTGCAAAGTGGGGAATGTCATCCGAGTTGGAAGAAATTTCCGTATGTCCGCTCCGCGCCGATGTCTGCCTGATAGGTACCGTCACAAAGCTGTCATATTTGCCGCGTAATTTCTCTCCTGTGTTGATTCACATTGGTTTGTGGTCCACTTTCAGATAGGAGATAAAGATGCAATTCAAAATCAAACTCATTGCTTTTCTCGTAGCCAGCAGCGCTCTTTTTGCCCACGCTGATTCATTCGACGACGGCAATGAAGACGCGCACACGGTCAGTTTCGCGTTAATCGGCGACGTGCCGTATAACGCCATCGAAGCGGTAAAGTTTGATCGCGTAATCGACCGTATCAATCAGGATCGCGAGGTTCGCTTCGTGGTGCATATGGGCGATATCAAAAGTGGCTCATCGACTTGCGATGACGCGACGTTTACTGCGCGCTTTAATCAATATCAGAAATTGCGCACCGCTTTCATTTACACGCCAGGCGACAATGAATGGACGGATTGTCATCGGCCTGCTGCCGGGCGTTTCGTCCCGACCGAGCGCTTGCAAAAAATCCGTCAAATTTTTTATCCGCAACCCGGC
>JAYVJD010000140.1:0-4345 GCA_043769625.1 Pseudomonadota bacterium
CCTTTCAGGTTGGTGGGAATTAAAAGTATGGAGAGAGTGGAATTATTTATTGGCGTGCCTAGTAGCGGCGAGCGTCAGCGCTGCGCGTAATGTGGCCAGGCTTCGTGTGAGCGCCTTGCGCTCAGACGCAGTACATTGCGTAGCACAGGCAACTTCGTCGTGAACCAACAGTGCGCGCTTGCGCAGGCTGCGCCCACGGGGGGTGAGCGACACGATCACCCGGCGTTCATCGGCGGCATCGCGTTCACGCAGTACGCAATCGAGAGCAGACAGTCGCTTCAGCAGGGGCGTCAATGTACCGGAGTCGAGAAAAAGGCGCTCGCCTAGTTCCGACACCGACCTGTGGTCTTTTTCCCATAACACCAGCAGTACCAGATACTGCGGATAAGTCAGACCCAGCGCCGTCAGTAGCGGTTTATACAGTTTGGTCATGGTAAGTGATGTGGAATACAGCGCGAAACACAGCTGGTTGTTTAGATGCAGCATGCCGGCATCGGCCGTTTGGCTTGGTGTTGTCGCACTGGCATTAGGCATAACTTTATATCACAATTAATTGCACACAATTAAATTATACGCAATTTATCATGACGGTCAATAGGTCTTTTTTGGCAAAATTCCCCACTAAGCGATGTCAAGTTGAAACGTGATCCTGCGCCCTTTCTGCAATTGTCTATGTCGTCGTCAAGCAGCTCGAGCATGCAGCAGCACTATGTTGATATCGGGTCAACTTTGCGTGAAAGGGTCAAATTGACGACGCGGCAAAAACAGACATTAAATCACTAGTGTCCCAACGTTTCTCATAGGAGGGACATTTGTTTTGATTGATTTTCGCCATCAGGATTTTCTGATGGCGGCGTAAGTAGTTGACTGATTGGCGTTGTTTCAAACATGGTGAGACTCAGGATTTGTAGAATTTCGTAAAGGCTGTGAGGCAAACGCAAACGTTTCTTGACGATAGCGATGAGGATGTAAGTAGCGACCGCGATCCATATCTGCGTCTTGACGGCATTCTCGCTGGTACCCAAAAAGGCTTTGATACGCAAATGTTGCTTGATCCATTTGAAGAACAATTCGACCTGCCAGCGCTGCTTGTAAAGTGCTGCGACCATCTCTGGCTTGAGCGCGAAATTGTTGGTCAACAAGGTGAGGCGTTTCCCGGCCTCGTCCCGGACCACGACACGCCGCAGCGTCGTCGGATAATCCTTGCGCGACTGGAAAACCGTCAGTACGCCCGTTTGATCGCACAGGACGTTGCCCGTGGTTCGATCGACTGGATGCGAATAGCGCCGTTTGAACTGGGTATTGCTTTTTGCTCTGGTAACAAAGAAGGCGTTCGTCACATGCAACTTGTACAGCCTGGCAAAATCCAGATAGCCGCGATCCATCAGATAATACGCGCCGGGTTCGATCATCAGATCGTCGAGGACGTTGACTTCGTGGGTCTTGCCGTCGGTGATGTGAATGAAGCTGGGGATGGCGCCGCGCAGATCGAGCAGCGTGTGCAATTTGATGGCCGCCTTGGCGGATCGAAACGGTGCCCATGGATACACCGACAAACACAGATCGATCGTGGTGGCATCGAACGCATAGACCGTCGCGTCGAGGTCCACGCCCAACGGTTCGTTGGCATACAACGGGCGGGCTATCGCAATCAGATGCTGGGTCAGATCGGCATAGATTTGCCAGGGGCGCGTCGCATTCGCATTGGCCAGCGTATTGCGAGAAATGGTCGAGCAGCGAAATCCCATGTGGTACAGCCGGTGTGTTTGCGCACGCAAATTGACTTCGATATCGCGCAACGATTCTCGATAGGTCAACTGCGCAAACGCCATCGCGAAGAATTGATCCAGACAGGAAAAATCCTTGACCTTGTGCTCGCCCCGATGGGCTGCCACGCAGCGCCGAAAAGTCGTCAACGGCAAATAAGTCATGAGTTGCGAAAAAACGAGTTTGCCCTGATGCATAGGAGCCTTCGGCGGAGATCCGCAAAAAGCCCCCATTTTGCGCTTCGATGTTCACATCGAGACCAAACAAAAACATCAGTTTATGAAAATAAATCATTAACTTACGAACCCCTGATGTGGAAACGTTGGGACACTAAATCTAAACCGAGGGGCTTACCCAACAAAATAGCAAAAAAATCTAATAAGGCTGCAACCATTCTATATAAGCGCTTCCACAGTGAGCCGGAAATGCGCAACTTCGTAAACGATGCACTCAATTGCATTATCAAAACCAATTGTTCAAATGGGGTTACTTTAAGACGGAAAAAAGTAATGTCCAATTTATCAACCAATCGGTTAACCTTTTCGCTTAGGTTACGGGCGGATCACGGTTTTCAAGAGCATGGACATGCGTATCGCCCAAACGGACACGTGTTGCTCAGAAACGGAATTCTGGGCGGCAGTGGACGACATTTCTTAAGGCTAATGCGGAGTTGATGGGCATCGACTACCGTATGAAGGCGTACATCGTTAGGGATTGATTTATACAACCGGTTCGTTACGTCTACGGCCAAGCGCACGTTGAACTATTAGGATAATCAAACGAGCGAGATTGGTCGGCAGGGAAATTTTTTGCTAGTTGTCGATTTTATTTCTGGTAAATAACGACTATGTCTGACGTTGAACTCAAAGGCACTAACTCACAAAAGTTCCACCCCTTGCAAACGGTCGCAGCAAGAGAAAGCTGAGGCTCATTAGGCAATTTGAAAAGTCAAAGGAAATTAATAATACAAGATCAAATTTCATGTCCCATGAGGCGAGCTGCAAACTAAGCGAGTGTTGAAATTTGCCCGCCTTGATGTTGCGTAACGGAATCGGGTTCTTCTCCACAAATTGCATTTATCCGGATCGCGCTACGCTTTTTTCTGACTACACGTGATCCGTACTCAGGACGCCTTGCTCAGCACCTTGCCGCGATTGCTCTCGATAATAGCCATGAACTCGTTGGTTTCGCGTTGCGGCACGCCAAGCTGGTAGAGCGTATTGCGTATTTCGTGCGCAGTCACGTCGAACTCGTAGTCAGTGAGGCCGAGATTACTGTGGGCCGCGAACATATCCTTACCGGGATAACATTTAGGCCCGCCTGCGGCTTCAATGCTCCAAGCGGTCACCATGAACTTGTACCCCGCCTTGAACTTCTCGGTGTGGAAGTCGTTAACTTTGATGTTGGTTTTGTTGAGCGTCGCATTGGTGTGCAAGCGATCAACCAGATAGTCCACCGCCGATGCTATCGCATACGCTCCGCCAAGACGCTCATAAAGTGTGGGTTCAGCCATTTCATCACCTCCAATTATTAACCCGCGCGCCTATTATTTAGTACCGACAATTAGCTGCAGGCGGCGGCATTTGCGCGCACACGTCGTTGGTTATTGACATCAGGACTGCTTCTGATTCTAAGCCATTACCATTATGCCAACGAGAATCGCCAAGTCAAGCCAACTTACGCCGCGCCGCAACGTGCATCGAGAACATCTACATAACTTGCCGAAAGTGGCTCAGCTTGCTAGCGTGTGCAAAAAATATGTCGCTGGCTACATAAACGGCTAGTAGTTAATCAATGTAAGCCCGACAAAGGCAGGAATTTTTAAAACCGGCGGATTGGCAGATGCTTTACGTCAATTTTGAAAAGTTGTAAAAAAACTATCAGAGCAGCGGCAATTGCGTCAATTATGCAACGGCAGCTTTGGGAGGGGTTTTACTGCTTCCGTTGAACTGCAGCTGCCAATAATTTACTTTTAAACTTTTTCCGCTTCCCATTCTTTGCGATAACGCGCTTCCATTTCCAATCTTAGTTTGACGTGCGGAGCCATGTCGTTGATATCGACATCACTCCAGCGCACAGGGTTGCCCATCCATACGTCGCGCACCACTTTCACATTGTGTGCGAGGCCGATGGGCAGGGCGCCGAGGCGCATCGATTCGGTGGCTGGGACGAGCGAGCCATAAACGGTGTAACCGCCTTCGCCGTCGAGCATGTCGCCGGGTTTGAGGTCGCGCTTGGCGGTGGCGATGGCGTCGCCGAGAAAGTCTTGAGCACAGCCGGTGGCTTCGCGGCGCAATGCGACGGATGCCACGCTAAGACCTAATTCCAAGCCGATTAAATGATACGGTTTATACAGTGCAGCATAGCGGCCGGACGCGTCGGTCTTAAGGCCGTATTCGCTGAAACATTTTTCTACGTAACCATCGCCGGCGGAGAACACGACATATACGCCCCAGCGTAAATCGCGGAACACCGGGCGACCATCACGTTCCAAGCTGGACACGACTTCAACTTGTCCGGCGTGATGCAAAGTACCGCCGACGATGCGCGGTTTGAGTATCCTGGGTAAATCATCGAC
>JAYVJD010000141.1:0-11258 GCA_043769625.1 Pseudomonadota bacterium
TCTGTGGCAAGTGCTGACTGCCAAGCGATGGGAATTACTCAAAGCCTTATGCGGGGCAGGCCCTGTCTCAATACGCGAAGCAGCGCGTCGCGTTGAGAGAGATGTAAAAGCCGTTCACGGCGACGTCACCGTTTTGTTAAATGCCGGCCTGCTTGACCGCACGGAAACCGGCGGCATCATCTTTCCGTTTGATTCCGTGAAAGTGGAATTTTTATTACAAGCGGCATAAATTTCTTCTTCAGCGTTTGCTTATAAACAATCATAAGGCGTAATTCCTTGCGCTCGTTGAGGCCTACTTACTGGAACGCTTGGTGTTGAGCAGTGGCAAACCCGTTAACATTTTACCGAATCTGTACGGACAATTAATAATGTATCGCTTTCAAGCGGCAAGGTGAAAGTAGGTAATTGCAGCTTGGCTATTTTTAGCACAATTAGCTCGTCAGCCTGTTTTTGAACTACGAAAAAAATGGGGAGCTGCGCTCCCCATTTTTAACCGGTACTATTATTTTTCGAACTGTCTTAGTTAGTAAAACGATACAGCACCCAATCGCTGTCGCCTGTGGCGACTTCACGAGTGGCTGTGACGAGCAATTTGCCATCCTCACTAGTGCGCACCGAACTGACTATCTCATTCGCCGCGTTCGCGCCCTCCAGTCCGGAATAAATGCCGCCTGTGGCAAAGCCCTGATCGAGCGCGCCGGCCGCCGTCAAGCGCACTAGGCCGATATGCCTTTTCGAACCCGGCGTTCCGCTTAAGGCGTCCAGGTTATAGCTGTCCCCCGCCATAATAATTTTGCCGTCTGGCATCACGGCTGCCGACCTGAAAATTATTGCATTACTATTTCCTCCTGCCGCAAAAGTGCCCGCATCAAAATCCACCCTTGTCACCCCAGACGTACCAAATGATAAATCAATTTGGCCGTTGCTTAGCAGCCGGGTGACCGCTAAGGCACGGAAACCTTGAGATGGAGCCTGAACACCTCCTGTACCAAACAGTAAAATCTTTCCATCAGACAAAACCTTTACTCTGGTCAAATCCTCAGGACTGCCTTCCCTAAGACCATTGGCGCCATTGGTGCCAAACGTCGCGTCCACACTAAAGTCGGCATTCAGCCGCATGACCCCGGGGTAAAAAGAAGGGGCACCATTTTGGCCAGCAAAATAACCTCCCAGAATTATTTTTCCATCAGCCTGGACATCAATGGAATTGACCCTGCTTGGGATAAAACTTGCGGAGAATAAAGCGGGATCAACATTCGGGACAACAAATTTACCTCCGCTGGCAAAGGTAGCATCGGGCGAGCCGTCTGGATTAAAACGGGTAATCGCGAAGGGGAAAGATGGACCGCCATCAGTTGACAGGATCAGCAATTTACCGTCTGCCAACACCTTGCTGTCTCTGACCGTCATGCTATTTGGGTAAGGCGTCACGCTATCCGGCCGGGATTTAATTACGGAAACCTTCACGCCATAAGCTGTGTCCTGCGCGCCAGTGTTGAGTAACTTGGTAAAGGTAGTGGTTTGTACCCTGAATACGGAACCATCTGTAAGTGTAGTCGGCTGATAGCTCTCGCCAAACAGGTAACTGGTGCCATCGGGCAAATGGGATACGTAGCGCAGTTTCTCCACTTGGTAGTCAGGATTGGAAGGGGCAAAAAAATTCAGGCCATTGTTACCGTAGGCCGTATCAATGGTGCAATCGGGTCTGAGTTTGAGATTGCTCCAATAATTTGATTGTACCGATGCTTGGTTGATCGGCTGATCGATATTGCCGTACATAACGGTGGAACCGTCTGCCAAACCGTAGGCATCGGAGGCCGTATCAACGCTCAAACCAAAACCTGCTTTAAGAACCGCTTTGCCAGTACCATTACAAGTGGTATCCAGCAAGCCGACCTGCGGGGTTGGTGACGGGGTTGGTGACGGGGTCGGGGCTGGCGTCGGGGTTGGCGCTGGGTTTGGCGTGGCGCTGTCGCCTCCGCCTCCGCAGGCAACCAGAATCAACGATGCAAGTGCTCCGGCAGCCCAATACTTCGCGTACTTTCTCATGAAATCACTCCTTGTTATTGATACTTAATTAACTATGAATTGCGATTTTGATTAACTGTTTGGGAAGACGAAAGATGCTTGGTTTCCAATCATCCTTGAACTCAAGTCGAACTGCTTTTACGTCCGGGACAAGATAACAGTGCGGGGGGGGGCGTCAAGACGGGTGGCACTTCACTTCCAGTTCCAACATAATGCTGGCAATGGCGACTGCCATTGTCAAACCGACGCTGCGAGAATCGCTGTTCAATCAGCGGAAGCTGGACTATGTGTTCACCGGTTTCAGCTGGTGTAGCCTAAATGTAGCGCAGCGGAATCCGGGCCCACGCGCCAAATTAATCTTAAGCAAGGGCAAACTAGCCAACGCATTACCTAATTTGCGCGGGCAGTTGGCAGTTTATCGGTTTGAGGCCGCACAAAAATAAATGTATAGCGGTGCACAATGCGCGCAAATCTATTACCCCCCCGAACGATTTTCCCCCGCCGTGCCGATTGAGCTTTCAATCAAGCCCGCGCGCATCATCAGCCAGAACAACACGATGCCGGGAACTGCGGCAACAGTTGTCAATAAATAGAAATTCACGTAGCCCATTTGCTCAATCAGCCAACCAGCTGTGGTGCCGGTAAGAAACCTGCCGACGACGCTGGCGACGGCGGTGATCATGGCGTATTGGGTGGCGGTGAAACGTAAATCGCATAGCGCGGAGAAATACGCGACGACAACCACGCCGCCGAAGCCGCTCGACATGTTCTCAAACCCAATCGCGCCGGCCATGCCCCAATTGCTATGACCGACTGCGGCGAGCCAGGCGAAACTCAAATTCGATACGCCCATGAGAATTAACGCCAACAGCACGGATTTTTTCAAGCCGATGCGCGCATAAATAATGCCGCCGATGAAAATGCCAATGAGATAAGCCCAGAAGCCCAGGCCAATGTCGTAAATGGCGATTTCATCATTGGTGAATTTGAGATCGTTGAACAATAATCTGAGCGTCAGGTTAGCCAGCGTGTCGCCGATTTTGTGCAGCAAAATAAATAGCATGACCAGCCACGCGCCGGAGCGTTGGAAGAATTCAATAAATGGTCCGATGATCGATTGCCACACTTCGCCGACGCCGTGTTTGTCGGTAATGGGGCGATGTCGTTTCGGTTCGCCCAGGAATAATCCGGTAAGCATGGCAGGCAAGGCGAAGGCGGCACAGACGATATAGCCGATGCTCCAGCCATAGCGCGCCGCCAATACCAGCGCAAGTCCACCTGCCGCGTTCGAGCCGATACGCCAGCCGTATTGCGACATACCGGAACCGACGCCGAGCTGATACGGTTTCAGCGTCTCAATGCGATACGCATCGATGACGATATCAAATGTCGCGCCGGCGATGCCGACCAAGATGGCCGCCAAGCTGGTGGCGTAGATGCTGGCTTTGGGATCGACCATCGCGAGATTGATCACCGCCGCGATGACCAGCGCGCCTGAGAGTAACAACCACGATACGCGTTGTCCCAATCGACCGAGGCCGGGCAGATACACGCCATCGACTATCCATGCCCAAAATACTTTCAGGTTGTAGGCGAGGAAGGCGAGGGCAAACGCCGTGACGGTTTTTTTATCGATGCCGTCTTGCGCGAGGCGAGTGGTCAGCGTCGCGCCAATCATGGCGAACGGGAAGCCGGACGAGACGCCGAGAAAAAAGGCAGCGAGCGATTCTTTTTCCAAATAAGGTTTGATTGAGGCGAGCAAGCCTTTGGTTTCTTTTTCTTGCGTTACTTCTGACATGCGGACTCCCGGAAAAACGTAGGACGGGTCTCAGCCGCCACAAAAAACAAAACACAAACTAAACAACCTCATTTTTTCAGCGTACATTACTTGAACTACTTTACACCCATCCCCACCCTAACCCTCCCCTTGAAGAGGAGAGGATTTTTTGCTCCATGTTCAACAGTGCCAGCTCAAATTTTGTAATCGTATTCAATCGTAATTGGTGCATGATCGGAAAAAAACTCATCGATATAGATGGACGTTTTTTTTGCGGTGGCGGCGATGCCGGGCGTGGCGACGTGGTAATCGAGCCGCCATCCGACATTGTTCGCGCGCGCATTGCCGCGTGCGCTCCACCAGGTGTATTGCTCGGCGCGTTGATCGAGCGTGCGGAATACATCGACGTAACCGAGCTCGTCATACACTTTAGTCAGCCACGCGCGCTCTTCCGGCAGGAAGCCGGAATTTTTCTGGTTGGATTTCCAATTTTTCAAATCGATTTCTTTGTGCGCGATGTTCCAATCACCACACATAATAATTTCGCGTCCACTTTCCTTGAGCTGCTTCATGACGGGATAAAAATGTTTGAGGAAGGCAAATTTTATTTTTTGCCGCGCTTCGCCGCTAGAGCCAGATGGAAGATACAAAGAGATGACGCTGAGGTTGCCGTAATCGGCACGAATATAGCGACCTTCAACATCAATGTCCGCAATGCCGAGCCCGGCGACGACGGAATCCGGTTTGGTGCGTGAATAAATACCGACGCCGCTGTAACCTTTTTTGTCCGCGCAATGAAAAAAGCCGGTATAGCCTTTCGGATGGCGCATGTCGTCGGTCAGGTCGGCGTCTTGCGCCTTGAGTTCCTGCATACACACGACATCGGCCTTTTGCTTCGCCAGCCAGTCAAAAAAACCTTTGCTCGACGCGGAGCGGATACCGTTAAAATTGACGCTGATGATTTTCATAAAGTCTTTATACGCTACAAAATTGTGCCAATTATCACATGTGGGCCGAAATCTTTGGGTTAAAATGCTCAAATTCTGAGGTGATGCGTGACGACCCATTCAACTGATTACAAACAAGACTTTATCCGCTTTGCGATTGCGCAGCAGGTGTTATGTTTTGGCGAATATAAAACCAAAGCGGGCCGATTATCGCCGTATTTTTTCAATGCAGGCCTGTTTAACAACGGCGCGTCACTCTCGGCGCTGTCAAAATTTTATGCCCAAGCCATTCTTGACGCCGAAATTGGCTTCGATATGTTGTTCGGCCCGGCGTACAAAGGCATACCTTTAGTCGCAGGTTTGGCTATTTCACTGGCGGATTCAGGCAAAAATTTTTCTTTTGCCTATAATCGCAAAGAAGCCAAAGATCACGGCGAAGGCGGCAGCCTGGTGGGCAGCCCGCTTAAGGGTCGTGTTTTGATCATAGATGACGTGATTTCTGCTGGGACATCGGTGCGGGAATCGGTGGAACTGATTCGTAGCCAAGGCGCCCAACCAGCCGGCGTATTGATCGCGCTGGACCGGATGGAAAGAGGCGTGGGAGAATTGTCCGCCGTCCAAGAAGTAAACCGCGATTACGGTATTCCCGTTATCGCCATTGCCACCCTGAATGATGTAGTCGAACACCTGACGCCGCAACAGGAGATGGCCATAAATTTGCAACGCTTACAAAATTATCGGAATCAATATGGGATTCATAGCTGATAAACGCTTATTGGCCACGTTAACCGTCGGTTTGGCGCTCGGCGCCAGCTCGCTGCACGCCGCCGGCCTGGTGAAATGGGTCGATGAAAAAGGCGTCACGCACTACGGCGACTCGATTCCGCCGGAATACGCCGGCCGCAGCTCGGTCGAGCTGAGCTCACATGGCGTGGTGCTGAGCAAAACCGAGGGTGCACTGACGCCCGCGCAACGTAAAGCACGCGAGGAGCAATTGGCGCGCGAAAAAGTAGAACAGAAGAAGCAGGCGGAACAAGAGCGCCGTGACGTTGCGATCGTCAGCACCTATACCAGCCAAAAAGAAATCGATGTCGTGCGCGATCGCACGATGCAAACCATCGAAGCAAAATTATTGGTCGCTGAAGCACAACTCAAAGCCGCCGAAGGTTTGGAAGATGCGCTGATCAAACAACTCGCGCCGTATGCCGCCAAAGGCCTCGATGGTAAATATGTGCGCATCGCGCCCATGACGCTGGTGTTGGCGTATGAAAAAAATGAAATCGAAATGAAAAATCTGACGAATACCAAAAAACTTTACCAGACCGAACGAGCCGAAGCGATGGCGAAATTCGATGGTGACAAAGCGCGGTATAACGAATTGAAAACGGGCTCGAGCGCTACGCCGACGAATAAATAATTTACTGTTATTGGCGTGAAAAATGCGCCCGTAAATAAAAAAGCCTCTGTTGCGATATCGCTGCGGAGGCTTTTTAACTTATTGATTATATTGAACTATTTATCCCTGCAGTTTACGCTTCAAAATCTCATTTAACTGCGCCGGGTTAGCTTTGCCGCCCATCGCTTTCATCGCTTGGCCGACAAAATAGCCGTAGGCTTTTTCTTTGCCGCTGCGATATTCCGCCACTTGCGCCGGGTTCGCGGCGAGGATTTCATCAACCGCTTTTTCAATCGCGCCGACATCAGAAATTTGTTTCAGCCCTTTTTTCTCGATCACGCTATCGGCGTCGCCTTCGCCATTCCACATCGCGTCAAATACTTCTTTCGCGATTTTGCCGCTGATGGTGTTATCGGAAATTCGTTTCAACAATCCGGCCAATTTCGCGGCGTTAATCGGCGATGCGGCAATATCGCGATCGTCCTTATTCAAGCGCGCCGACAATTCGCCCATGATCCAATTCGCCGCGAGTTTGGCATCGCCACCGGCTTTCACCGTCGCTTCAAAATATTCTGCCATCTCGCGCGATGACGTGAGCACGCCCGCGTCATACGCCGTCACCGCGTAATCGCGCGCATAACGCTCGCGCATGGCTTGCGGCAACTCGGGCATCTGGCTGCGCACCTCGCTAATCCACGCATCGCTCACCGCCAGCGGCAACAAATCCGGATCGGGAAAATAACGGTAATCGTGCGCGTCTTCTTTCGAACGCATGGCGCGCGTTTCGTCTTTGTCGGGATCGTACAAACGCGTTTGCTGGATGACTTTACCGCCGTCTTCGATCAGCTCAATTTGGCGTTTCACTTCGTATTCAATCGCTTTTTCGATAAAGCGGAACGAGTTGATATTTTTGATTTCGCAGCGCGTGCCGAGCTTCTCTTCGCCCAACGGGCGCACCGACACGTTGGCGTCGCAACGGAACGAGCCTTCCTGCATATTGCCATCGCAAATGCCGATCCAGCGCACTAACGAATGCAATGCTTTGGCATAAGCCACCGCTTCCGCCGCGCTGCGCATATCGGGCTCAGATACGATTTCCAGCAGCGGTGTTCCGGCGCGATTCAAATCAATTCCCGTCGCGCCGTGGAAATCTTCGTGCAGCGATTTACCCGCGTCTTCTTCCAGATGCGCGCGCGTCAGTTTTATAATTTTTTCTTTGCCATCTACTTGAATAGTGACGCTACCACCTTGCACGATGGGTAATTCCATTTGGCTGATTTGGTAGCCTTTAGGCAAATCAGGATAAAAATAATTTTTGCGCGCCATGACCGAATGCGCGGCGATTTTTCCGCCGACGGCGAGGCCGAGCTTAATCGCGCGCTCAACCGCGCCGCGATTCATTACCGGCAACACGCCGGGCATCGCCAGATCAACGACGCTGGCCTGCGTGTTCGGCTCGGCGCCAAATGCGGTGGAAGATCCGCTGAAAATTTTCGATTGTGTCGAGAGCTGCGTATGCGTCTCGATACCGATGACGATTTCCCATTTCATGATTGAATTCTTTCACTACAGAGACACAGAGTCACAGAGAAAGGCAAAAACATTTTTTCGAAGCAGCAAGCCCCGCCTACTTTGTCGAAGAAAGAAATTCCCTCCCCTTCAAGGGGAGGGTTAGGGGTGAGGCAGGGAATTCGGACAGCATGCTGTCCGCCTGTCGAACGGTGTTTCGATGCAACGAAACACGCGCCCTGCAGGGGGGGATGGGTAGCCTTCGATGTTTGATCCAACACCCACCCCCATCCTAGCCTTCCCCCTGAAGGGGAAGGGACTTTCTGGGAGCTTGAAGCGGCATGGGTTTTAACAGGGCTATTATTTTGCACCATGATTATTCCACCCCGCCAGGCATTTTCGTATGCCAATCGGTCGCTAATTGATATTGATGCGCGACGCCGAGCATTTTCGCTTCGCTGAAATAATCGCCGACCACATGCAAGCCCACGGTGCGGCCGGTTCCGTCGAAGCCGCAGGGAATCGACATGGCGGGCAAGCCGGCCAGGTTGGCGGCGATGGTATAGAGATCGTTCAAATACATTTCTACCGGATCGGCGCTTTTTTCGCCGAACTTGAATGCGCTGCTCGGCGTGGTCGGGCCCATGATGACGTCGCAAACTTTGAACGCCTCGGCGTAATCCTGCGCGATCAAGCGGCGGATTTTCTGTGCTTGTAAATAATACGCGTCGTAATAACCATGCGACAACACGTAAGTGCCGATCATGATGCGGCGTTTGACCTCGGCACCGAAACCTTCGGCGCGGGTTTTTTCGTACATCTCGGTGAGATCAGTATAATTTTCTGTGCGATAACCGTAACGCGCGCCATCGAAGCGGGATAAATTGCTCGATGCTTCGGCCGGTGCCAATACGTAATACACCGGGATGGATAATTCGGCATTCGGCAGACTGATATCGACCATGACCGCACCGAGTTTTTTATATTCATCCAGCGCCCCTTCAACTGCTTTCGCTACGCCGGCATTCAGGCCTGCGCCAAAATATTCTTTTGGCAAACCGATGCGCAAGCCTTTTAACGGCAGGTTCAAATCGCGTGTGTAATCTTCGCGTGCGCGCTCTAAGCTGGTCGAATCGCGCGTGTCAAAACCGGCCATGACGTTTAACATGATCGCCATGTCTTCCGCGCTTTTCGCCATGGGCCCAGCTTGGTCGAGCGATGAGGCGAAGGCGATCATGCCGTAGCGTGAGACGACGCCGTAAGTGGGTTTGAGTCCGCAAGTGCCGGTGAATGCCGCCGGTTGACGGATCGAGCCGCCGGTGTCGGTCGCGGTCGCAGCGGGTGCGAGGCGTGCCGCTACCGTCGCAGCCGAGCCGCCGGAGCTACCGCCTGGCACCGTGGTGATGTCCCACGGGTTTTTCACCGGGCCGAAGAACGACGTTTCATTCGACGACCCCATGGCGAATTCGTCCATATTGGTTTTGCCGATGTTAATTGCGCCGGCGCGGTTGTATTGCTCGATGACATGCGCGTCGTAAGGCGAAATAAAATTGTGCAGCATTTTCGAGCCGCAGGTGGTGCGCCAAGTTTTGGCGCAAAAAATATCTTTTTGTGCGATCGGTATGCCGGTCAGCGGCGCGATGTCGCCTTTGGCGATGCGCGCGTCAGCGGCCTTTGCTTGCTCGAGGCTTTTTTGTTCATCGACGGTGATGAAGGCATTTAGTATCGGGTTGTGTTGACGAATCCGCGCGAGAAAAAATTGCGTCAGCTCTACGCTGGAAAATTTTTTCGCGGCGAGTTCTGCGGCGAGTTGTTTGAGGGATAAATTCAGCATAAGTTAATACAAAAACCTTAATATAATCAAATACTTACTCAATAACCTTGGGGACTAAATAGAGGCCATCTTCAACCTGCGGCGCGATCGATTGAAACAATTCACGCTGGTTTGTTTCAGTCACCACATCATCACGCAAACGCAAAGTCACGCTCTGTGAATGTGCCATCGGCTCGACACCCTGCGTATTCACCGCTTGCATATCTTCGATGAGCGAAAAAATACCGTTGAGTTGGCCTTGCAAGGCCGTGGCTTCGCCGTCCATCACGGCGATACGGGCTAATCGCGCGATGCGATGAATCTCATCTGTGTTGAGGGACATAAGTTCAATCTGATAAAGGTAAATTTAAGCTTTAACTTCGCCGTCTAAGTGCGTTATTATAGGGCATTTATTTGTCCCGAAACCCTAGGGAGCTAGAATATTATGTTCGGATTTTTTCGCGGTAACGATCTTGCAATTGATTTAGGCACGGCCAATACGCTCATTTATGTGCGCGGCAAAGGCATTGTGCTGGACGAGCCCTCGGTTGTCTCCATTCGCACTGAAGGCGGCGGCTCGAATAAAAAAACCATTCAAGCGGTGGGCCTCGCGGCGAAACAGATGTTAGGCCGCACACCGGGCAACATCACCGCCATTCGCCCGATGAAAGACGGCGTGATTGCCGACTTCACCATCACCGAGCAGATGCTGAAATTTTTTATCAAAAAAATTCATCCTTCCAGTTTATTTTCGCCCAGCCCGCGCATCATTATCTGCGTGCCGTGCGGCTCGACCCAGGTAGAACGCCGCGCGATTCGCGAATCGGCGATGGGTGCAGGCGCACGCCAGGTGTATTTGATTGAAGAACCGATGGCGGCAGCCATCGGCGCGGGCTTGCCGGTGGCCGACCCGACCGGCTCGATGGTGGTTGATATCGGCGGCGGCACGACGGAAGTCGGCGTGATCTCGCTCGGCGGCATTGTCTATGCCTCCAGCGTGCGCGTTGGCGGCGATAAGTTTGACGAAGCGATTATCAATTACATCCGGCGCAACTACGGCATGCTGATTGGTGAATCGACCGCTGAGCAAATCAAAAAAGAAATCGGCTCGGCCTTCCCCGGCTCGGAAGTCAAAGGTCGCAATCTGGCCGAAGGCATTCCGCGCGCGTTCACCATTTCCAGCAACGAAATCCTCGAAGCCCTGACCGATCCGCTCAACAGCATCGTCGGTGCGGTGAAATCGGCGCTGGAACAAACTCCGCCGGAACTCGGCGCCGACATTGCTGAAAAAGGTATGGTGCTCACTGGCGGCGGCGCGCTGTTGCGCGATCTGGATCGTTTGTTGATGGAAGAAACCGGTTTGCCGGTGATCGTCGCTGATGATCCGTTGACTTGCGTGGTGCGCGGCTCCGGTCGTGCGCTGGAAGAAATGGACAAGCTGGGCACGGTATTTACCAACGATTAATGTTGGTTGTGAATGGCGCGGCAAAATTTGCTGCGTCATTCTGCGCATCTCGTTGCGCTAACTTAATAATCTACTCGCGTTCGCCCTAAGGACTATTTGGTGAAACTCACCATGGTGACCGAGCCAATTGAGAGCACAATAGCAGCGTGTCGATTGACAAAATATTTCAATTTAATCAAATAGTTACAGAACGTCAGGGTCATTGTCTCTGCTTCATGAGTTGCGCGTTTTTTGCTCGCTTGTCTGCGCCAAAGCTTCGCCTTCGTTGACTATGCCGCGCCAACCCCCACCGTTTTTTAATCGCGGCCCCACGCCTCTCACGC
>JAYVJD010000142.1:0-4322 GCA_043769625.1 Pseudomonadota bacterium
CCATTACCACCCGCGCAAAACCGTTTGAAAGTAACGGTCAACGCGGGTGAAAAAACTTACACTGGCCCACATTAAATATGCGCGCCGCATTCATTCGCCATTACGGCAGCAATGACGCAATTGAAATAAGCGATCAACCGGTGCCGAATGTCGGCGCGCGCGACGTACTCATTCGTGTCCGCGCGGCGAGCGTCAATCCGGTCGATTACAAAATCCGCGACGGGCAACTCAAAACCATCTTGCCGCTTAAATTTCCACTCGTGCTGGGCTGCGACTGCGCAGGCGTAGTGGAAAAATGTGGCGCTGAGGTAAAAGCCTTCAACCCCGGCGACGCAGTGTATGCGCGCTTAGAAAAAAATCGTATCGGCGCGTTTGCTGAATTCGCAGTAGCGCATCAAGATTCCGTTGCAATAAAACCGGCGAATCTGGATTTCAACCAGGCCGCCGCCCTTCCCCTCGCCGGCCTGACCGCGTGGCAAGTATTGTTCGAGGTCGGTCAATTACAAGCAGGGCAAAAAGTATTGATTCACGCCGGCTCTGGCGGCGTCGGCATCTTTGCGATTCAGATGGCAAAACATGCCGGCGCATTCGTCGCCACCACTTGTAGCTCGCGCAACGCGGCGTTGATGAAAAACCTCGGCGCCGATGTGGTCATCGATTACAACACGCAGCACTTCGATGCCCTGCTCGCGGATTTCGATTTAGTTTTCGACACCATAGGCGGCGACACACAACATCGCTCGTTTTCGGTTATAAAGCGCGGCGGAACCTTAATCAGCATCGCCGGTATCCCGACGGCAGAAGTTGGCCGCGAATGGGGCGTGAACTTTGTCGTGCGCGCGGTGATGGGATTCAAAAACCGCATCTCAACTAAACTCGCGCAGGAACGCGAGGTAAACTTCAAATACGTATTCATGCACCCCAGTGGCAAACAATTGCGCGACATTGCTACGTGGGTAGAAGCCGGAAAAATCAAAACTATAATCGATAAAACATTCGATCTCGATCACATCCGCGATGCATTGAACTATAGTCAAAGTGGCCGAGCCGTCGGCAAAGTGGTTATCACGTTATAAAATATAACTATATGATTATATTCAATAATTTAATGGGCAATAGCCAATGAGCATTGAATTGCCTTGCCGGCGGTAGCTCGGCGGCTTTCACTTTTTTGCTTCGCCAAAAAAGTAACCAAAAAAGGCGAACGCGCTGCTTTTTTGTTTTTTGGTTTTGTTGTCGCTGATATTTCTGTTGTGGATCGGGCGGCGAGAAAACTCGCTGGAACCTTCACTAGAAATCTGAAACACCGCGTAGCTCAAACAGGTACTCGCCGACGCCCGCCGATAGGCAGCAAAAATAGCGTCAGCGCAGAGGGTGACCTGGCTCTCTCATCGAGTTTACTTTCTTAGATGAATCGTAATTTCGTGCGCCGTGCGCAGGACTTACGCTGTGAATTACCTCTACACTCGCCGAAACATGCTTTACGCGTGCGCGCGGCGCAGCCTACAGATTGAAATCGACTAAAACTTTCTGCGCTACGAATCGCTGCAAGCCCGTACCTAGATCAAAATGCTTATCTATTGAAAGCGCGGTTTCTGCGGCAATCTCTAGTTTATTTTTTTCGTTCAAAGCATTTAAAAAAACATAATCGCCAGACGATAATGCTGCCACTGTTACGACAAAATGTTCATCACGACTCACCAGCAAATTGTTTCCCCCTTGATTTAAATCGACGGACTGATCGCCACTATAATCATCCTGATTCACCTGCCATATTTTCAGCGTTGGATATTCCGACTCCAGTAACGCTGATGCAGGATGTAATTCAAAAAGTAATTCGCCATATTGATCAGGTGGAATAGCGCCGAGCTTTCTCAAATCCAAACCTGGATGATCCGCCGCATGAAATACGCGATGGCAACGCCACTCCAGTTTCGCTACATCAGGCAAATAGGCTAAATGACTAGCTGGCTCGTAGTAGCCGAGAAAATCTGCGAAGTGTGCGCCATAATCATGCAAGTCGCCGCTGATCGATGGCGTTGTGCGAACAAATTCGGACGCGGCCTGATGGAAAAAATCCTCGCCCACCAATTTAGTCAGCACAGGATAGATGGACTGCAAGGCACTACGTAAATTGCTGAACGCATTATTACGATAAATGGCGAGACGGTCAGCGCTGCTGATGTGGTTTTGCACGATGCTTTGCGTAGCAGACGTTTGCTTCCTGTCAAAAATGCCTGCAACAAAATCTGTTTGTAATTTTTGTAAATGGCTCATTTTTACATCACCGTAGGCTGGGCTGATGAGGCCAGTAACTTGTCGGGCTCGCGCGGCATGCTGGCCTTGTCCGCCCAGCCTACGGATGGCGCTAAAATTTCGTCGGCATGTCGTGCCTCGCCCAACAAAATATCCAATGGTGGAATATCTGCGTCCCATTCGATAAGCGTTGGCTTAGCGCCGATTAATGCAATCGCTTCGGCGTAAAGTTTCCACACCTCATCGCTGACTTTTTTGCCGTGGGTATCAATCAGGCACTGGCCGTTATCATCAAACCCAGCAAGGTGAATTTCCTGCACAGCCTCTGTTGGCATCGCGCGCAAATACTCAGCAGCGGAAAATCCATGATTGACGGCATTCACATAAATATTATTCACGTCGAGCAAAAGGCCGCAGCCGGTGCGTCTGGCGACTTCGGCAACGAATTGCCATTCGGGGATCGTCGAATGGGTGAACTGTAAATAGCTGGACACATTCTCCACCAGTATTTGCCGACCCAAAAATGTTTGCGCTTGATCGACATGACGGCACATTAGCGCTAGCGCTTCGTCCGTGTACGGCAAGGGCAATAGATCGTTGGTATGGCGTCCGCTGACTGCGCCCCAACATAAATGCTCAGACACTAGCGACGGTTGATAGCGCTGAATTAATTTTTTCAGTTTGCTGAGATGAGTCAGGCTAAGTTCATCAGTGGTGCCGAGCGAAAGCCCGACGCCATGCAAACTCAGCGCATAGTGTTGGCGCAACTGGCCAAGAAACCAATGCGGTTGTCCGCCTTCACCAAAAAAATTTTCGCTGTGAACTTCGAGGAAGGCCAGTGACGGACGTTTTTCCAGCAACTCGCGGTAGTGAGGTGAACGTAAGCCGATTCCGGCTTGCGCCGGGATCGGTTGGTTTGAAGCTACACGAGATGAAAAATTTTTCACGCTGGTTTCCATCCCGTTATTTTACAACTTACTTCTTCATTTCATCTTTCATCATGTCTTTTTTCATTTCATCTTTCATGCCATCCTTTTTCATCATGCCGTCTTTTTTCATCATGCCATCTTTTTGCATCATGGCAGCTTTCTCTGGCGAAGCCGCGCCACCGACTTTTTCACAGGTGCCTTTGGCCACATACTTCCATTCGTTTGTGTCATTGTCGGCAGTGGATTTACCGCCGCAGCCATGCGAAGCCGTACCGCAGTCATTCATTCCGGCTTTGGCCACGCCGTAACATTTGTCTTTGCCTTCATCGGCAGCGTGAGCTACGGTTGCGAGTGAGCCTGCTGCGAGCAGACCGATAAGGGCGGATTGAATCAGAGTAGAATTTTTCATAGGTGTTTCCTTTCGTGATAAAAAATGAAGTAAATCAATTAAAATTATTGCCTACCTTGCATACGACTGACCGGATGGGATTTTGTTCCCCGCCCCGACCGGCGATCTTTCCCTGCTGAAGGAAGCCATTCTTTTTCCAGCCGGGCCTTTAATGTGGCGCGCGTTCGATGTAACACCACCCAACAATTGGACGGCGTGATGCGTAATTCTTTGCAGATAGTGTCTGTTTCCGCGCCCTCAATTTCGCGTAGATAAAAGGCTCGCGCGGCCGAAGGCGGTAAATCACTCAAGCAATTTTGCAACAAGGTGAAAAATCTTTTTTGCTCCAATGCTTGATGCGGATCGCCCCAGGTTGCGGCGACATTTTCTGCATCAAAACTATAATGTTTATCATCGTCATCGTGTTGACCGTAAACGGTAACGGACTGCAAGGGTTCTTTGCCGTGACGTCGATGAATATCAATGATTTTGAATTTTAATATCGCTGTAAGCCAAGTGCGCAAGGTCGATTTACCTTCAAAGCGCGCGCCTGATTCCAGCCCGGCCAATAAAGTTTCCTGCACCGCTTCTTCCGCGTCCACCGAATTACGTAATTTGGTCAGCGCAAAACGAAACAAATAATCGCGCTCGCTTTGCACTAGACTGCCGAATACTTGCGTGCTCATATCCATGATCAAGCTCTCCAGGTTACGTTCTGGTTGATGAATTTTTCGCCGGCTTTGTACGCT
>JAYVJD010000143.1:0-4317 GCA_043769625.1 Pseudomonadota bacterium
ATGCCGGGGCCGTGAGTAACAACTGTAATTTTTGCTTTGGGGCTGGCGTCGAGATGGTTGCGCACATTGCGCAGCGCTGCTCCCGCATTAGTGCTGTCGTTTATGTGATAGACCACTTTTTCTTCGCGTTCCTGTGCTGCTACGCTAAAGCTCAAAGTTAATGTGAGAATCAAGGCGCTGATAATAGATTTCATGTTCTATTCTCGTAAGAGTTGTTGGTACAACTGAAATTCGGCCAATGATGAAGTAGTTTACCTAATGGCCGACAAAGCAATTAGAACTTTTTATCCCATGTCTCGCCACTACACTTACCTTGATTGAAATTGTTTTCAAGCTTGCTTCCCCTGTTGAATTTGAATTTTTAAACTTTAATTTTTTGTTACGAACACTACAAAAAATTAAATATAATCATATAGTTACGTTTATTTTTTTAATGACTCTTTTTCCATCAGCAAATAAGTACCATACGCGTTGACGCGATTCGCCGCATCGAACGCCGGCAATGTGGCGAATTGGCTCCAGTCGGTTTTGTTATAAGCCTGCTCGAACGGCACAAAATCTTCCACCGCTTTGCCCATTTCCTGGCGCAGATAAATAAGATAATCCTGGGTTAATTTTAAATCGTCGGCAGGGTTGGTGGAGACTTTGCCATGACCGGTCACCATCAGTTTCGGTTTGAGTTCGAGTAATTTGCTCATGGTCTGCAACCAGCGTTTGCTGTCCGCTTCGCCGACGAAAGGAATGCGTCCGGTAAAAATAATATCGCCGGAAAAAAATACCTGATCGTCGCGCACAATAATCACCATGTCATCCGGCGCATGCGCGGGGCCCATGTGAACCAACTCGAAGCGCAAACCACCGAAGGAAAATGCTTCATCGCCGCGGAGCCAGCGATCGGCTTTGACGATACGCGTCTGCCCGTTCACCCACGGCGATAAATCACGGCGGCGTTGGTCCAATCGCGCTTGGGCTTCGCCTTCGATGTATTGCAGGCCGGCGCGGTGTGCCCAGATTTCCGCGCCGATTTCTTTGAATGCCTGCAAGCCGTAAATATGGTCAGCGTGATAATGCGTGACGATGACGCGCTTGATCGGTTGGTCGGTGACGTTGCGGATGGCTTTGATGAATTCGTAGCCGAGCGGAACACTGCCCAGCGCGTCGATCACGATCACGCCGTCGTTAGTAATAATAAAACCGGCGTTAGAGTTGTAGGCTTCGTTCTGCGCAGAGGCCGTGCCCGGCGAACCCTGCACGTAATAAACGTGTTCACTGATTTTAATGGGAACGGGTTTATTTTTTATCAGCTCGTAGTGAGGAGATTGCGCGCATGTGCTGAGAAAAAGACTTAGGCAGACCACCACCAACCGGTTTTTTGTTATTGGCATAATACGCTGGACAAAGACTTTGCCTAATCCAAATCCAGTGCATCGCGAATCGCCTTGATGCCCACTTTTGCGCACTCGTCATCCATCGCGCCGCTCGGCGCGCCCGACACGGCGATGCCGCCAACCAAACTGCCGGCCGCTTCGATCGGCAAACCACCACCGATCATGGCGACGTTAGGCAACTGCCGAATGCCGCTGCTGGCTTGGTTATACGCGGTGGCTTTTTCCAATTCGATGGTGTTGTTTTTAAAACTCACAGCGGTCCACGCTTTGCGTGTCGCGGTGTCGGGCGTATGCATGCCGGAGAGGGCGTCGCGCAACATGACGAGCGGCACGCCGGAACGATCCACCACCGCGACGGCGACTAACGCGCCGCGCTTCTGGCAGGCTTTCAGCGCGGCATCAGCGGCCACCGTCGCGGCTTCAGTCGTCAGCGTCGATACTTTGCTCAACGCTTTGAGGTCAGCGGCGTGGACGCTCAGTGACGCGACGAATAAACATAAACTCAAACAAAAGGTTTTCATAGGGCCATTCCCGGATTAGTTTCGACGCCATTCAGCGTGGGTAAGTTGAGGGTGCGCGGTTTGAGCACCGGGTGGGCTTTGCAATAGGTTTCGACTACATCCCAAATCGGTTCGCCTTTCGCGCCTTCGGCCACTGGTGCCCAGCCGGCGACTTTATATGTCTTGCTTGCTCCGATTGCTTTACCGTTCAGCTTCATGTCGCTGATGCGGCTACCGGCCTTCGCGTTGGGGTCGCAGGTGTAAGCCAGGCCGCCGACGCGCACCATGTCGCCGCCTTGCTGGTAATACGGATCGGGATTGAATAAATTATCGGCGATGTCTTCCAGAATAGTTTTGATCATCGCGCCGCTCATGTCGCTCAGCGTGGTGGCGGGGTAAGTAATGGCGGTTTGGTCCATTAAATGCTCGCGCGTAATGTCTTGCCCGGCGAGTATCGACGTGCCCCAGCGGAAGCCGGGCGAGAAGGCGATCTCCGCGCCTTTGACTTCCATCAATGCGTCGAGAATGAGTTGATCGAAAGTGCCGTTGAAATTGCCGCGACGATAGAGCAGGCCTTCGGTCGTCGCGAGTTTTTGTTCCAGCCTGGCTTTGTACGGCGCGCGCACTGTGTCGATGTGCGTTTGCATCGCTGTATCTGCTTTGAGCAGATTAGAAAATATCGGCAACAACTTGTAACGGAAATCCGCCACCTTGCCGCCTTTGACATCGAGGTCGAGCACGCCGAGAAATTTACTATTCGAGCCAGCATTGGTCACCAGCGTTTGCCCGCCGGCATTTTTAATGATGACGGGCGCGGGAACGCCATCGTGCGTATGTCCGCCCATGATGGCGTCGATGCCGCGCACGCGCGAAGCGAGTTTGATGTCCACGTCCATGCCGTTATGCGATAACAAAATCACGGCCGCAACGCCTTTGCCGCGCACTTCATCGACGGTTTTTTGCATCGTCTCTTCCTGAATGCCGAAGCTCCAGTCCGCCACCATATAGCGCGGGTTGGCGATGGGCGTGTAGGGGAAGGCCTGGCCGATGATAGCGACGGGGATGCCGTTCATTTGCTTGATTACATAAGGCGGAAAAACTTGGTCGCCGAAATCGGCAGTCTTGATGTTCTGCGCGATGAAATCGATTTTACCTTTGAAATCATTATCGACAATTTCTTTCACGCGTTTCGCGCCAAGAGTGAATTCCCAATGGCCGGTCATCACTTCCACGCCAAGTAGTTTGCTTGCATCAACCATATCCTGGCCGTTGGTCCACAGCGCAGTGGCCGAGCCTTGCCAGGTGTCACCGCCGTCGAGCAAGATAGCGGTCGGACGCGATGCGCGCAGTTGTTTCACTAGCGTTGCCAAGTGCGCGAAGCCGCCGACCTTGCCATAAGTTTTTGCCGCTTCGGAAAAATTAAGATAAGTAAACGCGTAGGCTTCGGGCGAGCCGGGGGCGATGTTGAAATATTTCAACAGCTGCTCGCCCACCAGATGCGGCGGCTTGCCACTGCTGGCACCCAAACCTAAATTCACATTCGGCTCACGAAAATAAATCGGTTGCAGTTGCGCGTGGCAATCGGTGAAATGCAAAAAACTCACAGTGCCGAAACGCGGCAAGTCATACAGGCTCGCGCCGGTTTTATTCGTCGCAGTCGTCGCGCAGCCGTCCAACACCATGCCACCAGCGGCAGCGACGGCGAGCATTTGCAGAAATTCACGGCGATCAAGCGACATTATATAACCTATTGATTTAATTAAATTATTATATAGACGCTAGGGGCGTTAATTACATTCATGGTTCGACAGGCTCACCACGAACGTAATCAAAATTAAACGCATCACGAACGTAAGCAAATCTTACCGTTCGTCCTGAGCTTGTCGAAGGACATTGCCTATTTATTAACGGGTGATTGCGGGTCGAGCAAAAGCGCCATCACATCTTTGATTTGTTTTTCAGTCAGGATTTCCGCCGCGCCATAACGCGGCATGTTGGAACACGCGTTGTACGAATGCGAATTGAAAATTTTCGCCCATGTGTATTTCACTATCGGCTCTGCGTTGCCGCGCAGCTTGCCGTATTGCGTCAGGCTGGGGCCGATGTTGCCGAACGAAATTTCCGCTTTCTGCATTTGATGGCAAGCGTAGCAATTGCCGCCGTTGGGCGATTTACCATCATCGGACCATTGCAGGCCGCGGCCGTTTTGCGCAATTTTTTCACCTTCTTTCCAGTCGCCGATGAATACGCCATCGGCAGGATATTTCACGCCATCCAGCGCAGCTTTTTGCAATTGCTCGCGCTTGTCAGCGGGCAGGGAAATCTGCGCAAACTCAGAACAAATTCTCTGGGCATCCGATTGATCGAGGCGATCCAGTTTGGCAATACCTTTTTCCGCGAACGAGGCTTTGATGGTTTCAGTCACGTCT
>JAYVJD010000144.1:0-11187 GCA_043769625.1 Pseudomonadota bacterium
CGAGCTGCAACCAGTCGATAGCGCAACCGGTAATCCCGTGTTGTTAGGTTTTCTTGAGCGTGACCTAACCGAAATGAAACGACTCACTGGCGGCGCCACGGCGTATTTTCGCAAACGTATTCGTTTAGCTTTAGTCGATAAAGCCGAAGTGAAGACCACCGCGTTTACTTATGACGGAAAAGAAATCAAAGGCACGGAAATCAGCGTGCGTCCTTTTCTCGATGACCCAATGAAACAAAAAATGGAAAAATACGTGAATAAAAATTACGTCTTCGTCTTATCGGAAAATGTTCCCGGGGGTATCTATCAAATTCGCACCACAATTCCAGTCACAGGAAAAATTGAAGGCGGCAAAGGCAATGCGTCATCGATGTCGATGATTGAAGAAACCATGACGCTGAGCAAAACTAAAAGCGCAAACAAAAGTTAAAAAACAAGCTGAACGTCGAGTTGTAGGAAACTATATCTACTCCCCGGTCCGGAAACAATATTTGGAATGTCGCTGATCGGCCCAAAGCAGCCAGTGGTCGCACTACTTTAAAGGTTCGGTAGCGGTCATTGGCAAAACGCGCATAAGACTTGAGCCCTGAAACTGCGGAATTATGAGATATTAGCGGCTTATTTAAGAGCGACCAATGATGCCAGCACAACAGGCCAACACCACAATCAAGCCCTTCAGCTATAGGGAAGACCCCTCCGTGCCGACTTTCCCTGACGATCGACCAATTATCATTTTTGATGGTAGTAGTGTGCTCTGTTCGGGATTCGCACGATTCGTTATCCGGCAGGACCATAGAGCTGTTTTCCGGCTGGTGGCCGCGCAGACCCCACTCGGCCAAGCCATTTACCACCACTTCAATTTAGATCCGGTAAGCTTCGAAACCAATGTTCTCTTGGAAAATGGTCTTGCGAAATTCAAAACCGACGGCACAATCGGCATGTTTATGCACCTTGGTTTTCCGTGGTCTCTTGTCAGCGTGCTGCGCTTAATCCCAAGATTCCTGCTCGACAAACTATACGACATCGTCGCTCGCAACAGGCTTCGGTGGTTCGGTTCTCAGGCAGTCTGCATTCTCGCCGATCCAGCTCATAGTGAACGGTTTTTAGAATGAGCGTAACGCTTCGTGTCCTGATTGTTGGTGGATATGGCATTTTTGGCGGGCGCCTAGTCGAGTTACTAAAAGGTGAATCGCGGTTAATATTATTGGTAGCTGGGCGTTCGCTACCGTTGGCACACGATTTTTGCGCCAGTCGATCCGATGCTGCAGCACTACTTATTCCAACTCTGTTTGATCGTGCCAGCGAGGCTGCCAAGCAATTAACCGCACTCCATCCAGACATCGTCATTGATGCCAGTGGTCCATTTCAAGCGTACGGTAGCGATAGATATCGACTGATAGAGCATTGCATCGAATGCGGGATCCACTATCTCGACTTGGCGGACGGATCCGACTTTGTTGCTGGCGTCGCTAAGTTCGACTCCGCCGCTAAGAAAGCTGGCGTCTACGTATTATCAGGCGTGTCGAGTTTTCCTGTGCTGACCGCTGCAGTCGTACGTAGGTTGTCAGCCAGCATGTCGGTGGTTCAATCCATCCGTGGCGGTATAGCCCCATCACCTTACGCGGGTGTGGGTCTGAACGTTATCCGTGCAATTGCGAGTTATGCTGGACAGCCGGTTTCGCTTAAGCGCCGTGGCGAAAACGCAACTGGTTGGCCATTCACCGAATCGATGAGATTTTCAATAGCAGTGCCAGGGCGGATTCCTCTCCAGCGCAAGCGCTTTTCCCTTGTTGACGTACCGGACTTAAAGGCTCTGGCCGGTCTATGGCCGGACGCCACCGATGTTTGGATGGGCGCCGGACCGGTCCCCGCATCATTGCATTGGGCACTCACCGCGTTTGCATGGATGGTTCGGATTCGGATTCTACCTAGCCTTTCCTGGATGGCTGGCGCAATGCATTTTGTGACGAACCATGTACGTTGGGGTGAACATCGCGGTGGTATGTTCGTTGAAGTCCAGGGACAAGATAATGATGGAGGTTTTGTTACGCGCGAGTGGCATCTTCTTGCTGATGGAGAGGATGGGCCATTAATCCCTTGCATGGCGGTCGAGGCTATCATCAGAAAAATACTGACTGGCGACCCGCCTGCCACAGGTGCACGAAGCGCCACCACGGATGTTGAACTTTCAAACTACGAAGTATTGTTCTCTCAGCGGACTATTTACACGGGGATACGTGAGCGCGTGTCTACACCTGGCGTGCCTTTGTATCAGCGGATTTTGGGCCAGTCCTGGGATCAACTTGCTCCGGCAATTCGACAGTTGCACGCTGTAACCTCCTCTTCATCCTTCACAGGTCGGTGCCGAGTCGATCGCGGGCGTAATCCATTTGCGCGGTTGATCGCCACGCTGATTGGTTTCCCCGCGTCGGGTTCCGATCAGAGTATGAATGTGAAATTGGTCGTCGATGGTGAAGGAGAGCGCTGGACTCGAATTAGTGGCGGGCATACTTTTTCCAGCACCCAGCGTCCGGGAAATGGGCCATCTGCATGGCTCGTGCGCGAGCAATTTGGTGCGGTGGCTGTAGACATGGCACTTGTAGTCGACGGTGATAGCTTGAAATACGTTGTTCGCCGTTGGTCGTTTCTTGGAATCTCGTTACCGCTGTCAATCGGACCGCGCTCAACCGCGATCGAATCTGTCGTAGATGGGAAATTTAAGTTCGATGTTGAAATTAGTCATCCTTTCACAGGCCTAATCGTGCGCTATTCCGGCTTACTGGCGCCTACGGTTGAGCGGTCGATGGACGAGAGTAAATTACATTGAAGCAGCGCAAACTTAGACTGCCGCCTCTGATAATTTTAGTAGCATGGCACGCGAAACCAGACACTCGCCAACGCCTTCTTTGGGCGAAAGCTGCGTTGGATTAAATGCCAATTAAAATTTCCCCCTTGCCATTATTTGCCAGGTCGCCCATGTAACGCTGCATGGGCGATTTTGCTTTTGGGAGTCGGGTGAATTTTCCGCCGTGGCTTTCCCATGATTTAGTCAGCATGGGCAGAAAGCCGAATAGGTGTTCGCCGCAATCGTTGAACGTCACGGGTAATTTTTCTGGCATTTTCCGCAGCAATAATGTGCCACGTTTCATGGCGTAGCCGGGCAGTATGCCGACTTGACCTAACACTGCGATGGTTCCTGCTGTCATGCGAGCGGCGCAATAATCGCCGACGTTGCCTTCGATCAACACTGCACCTCGTCGCATGTGATCACCGACGCGATCACCTGCGTTGCCGCGAACGATGACGGTGCCGCCGGACATGCCGCGTTGGTCGCCGGGCAGGGCGGCGGCGAGGTAGTCGCCGGTGTTACCTTTTATTTCGACTAAGCCTTTTTTCATTTCACTCGCGGCGTAGGCGCCTGCGTTGCCGCTGAGAATAATCTCGCCGCCGCTGAGTTGGAATGCGAGATAGGCGCCTGCGTCGCCGTCTATGAGAATACGTCCGCCGGTCATTGCCGCGCCGATGTGGTCGAGTTTGTCGCAGGCGGCGGCAAAAATAATATTGGCTGCGTCGTCGCCTTTGATGCGGAAAATTTCGGCGGCAGGAATTTTTCGTGTGCCAATCTGCAAAGTGATGAGTTCAATTTCTTTGCGCGATCTACCGGTGAGTTTGTCCGGTGTCAGCGGCGACATGTCGATGCGCTGACGCGGAATTTCCTTTAAGGTGAAAGTCAGCGCGCTCATTGCATGATCTCGCGCAATTTGAAATGAAATTGGCCGAGCTTGCCGCCATAGTTTCCTGCGGTGATTTTTTGTATGCCGCGTTTCGCGCCGAGTTTGCACACCGCTTGCATGCCGACGCGCATGGCGAGGCGGATGTCGGCTTCAGTTAAGCCGTCGATGACGATTTCCAGTACGCAGCCGGTATCGGGCAGGAGTTCGGTTTTAGTGATGCCGCGTATGGTCGGGCAATAGGCGTCGTTACTCGACGCAAACAGTGCCGGATATTTTGAGCCAACTTTCGAGCCAGACCGAACTACGCCCCCGGGAAAGGGCATGATCACATTGGGCAGTTTGCGCATGGCGACAATCGCCGCTTCGCAAGCGGCGAGGGCGCTGGCTTGGGTTTTTGCCAACACTAAAAAATTTCCGCCGCCGATGGCGCGTATCATGCTCGTGGTTTCCTGGCACAAAAATTCGCCGTCCATCACCGGCACGCGCCAGTAGCGTTTGCCGTTAATCAATTTAGACGATTGAAAGCCGTCGCCGAAGTAGCGCAGATTTTTTCCCAGCGCTATCGGGTCGCCTTCGTTCATGCCCGCGAACGCCGCGCTGGTGGGTGAGGTGAGCACGCATTGGCCGATGCGTCGCTCTAGTTGTTTCGCAAGTTCTTTGCTCGATGCGCTGAATAATAAAATCGATACGCCGACGCGGCCATCGGGCGTTTCAGTTTTTTTCAAGGTGCGTTCGATGCCTGCTTCCGCGCCGCATGCGATCACCGATGTGGCGAATCCGGTCGCGGCGATTGCGGCGTTCATCGCCCATTTCAAGTTGACGGCGGTGATGATGACGCGCGTCGCGCGCATACCGAATGCTTCGGCGAAGGTGTCTTCGATTTCTACGCCATTTATTTTCATGGCAATATGACGCAAAGAAGAGTAATCATAAGTATTTGATTAAATTGAGATATTTATTATTTTCTGCAGGCGTGTAAAAGCGTTGTACTGCCATGTCCGCACTCACACATTTCGTCATCGCTAATGGCGAAATTTTCAAACTGCAAAGTTTGATATTGATCGAAATAAGGCTTGAGTTGTTTCTCAATGCTGCGATCAAATGCAGGTTTCACTTTATGCGTATTGCCCCAGACCACTTTGATAATTTTTCCGTTACGCGCGACCAGCTCGCCATCTTTGAAAACATACTCCGGCGCGCTGAACATTATTTCGCGGTCGGCGTCTTCGCGATAAACGGTAATGTCTGCTGCGCCACCGATGCCGAGATGTCCGCGATCGGTTAGCCCCAAAATTTTCGCCGGCGCCGCGCGCGTCATGGTGGCGATGTCATATAAAGAATATTCGCGCTCGATGCTGCCGAGCGTGCTCATTGCCGCCGCTTCGGGATGAATGTGCGCTAATTGCTCTTTGCGGAAAGCTTTGTCCATGAGTAATTTGATTAAACGCGGATAGCTGGTAAACGGCGCGCCATTCGGGTGGTCGGTAGTGAGAAAAATCCGCCACGGATCGTTGACCAACAAAAATATTTCCAGGCCTATCGCCCATTGAAGCGCGTTGACGAAATTCTGGTCGCGGTAACGAAACGGCACCACGCCGCAGCCAGCGTCGCATTCGATGTCCATCACCACATATTTTTTCGGGCTGCCGAATTTCGAATTTTTAAATTGGCTCATGCTGTCGCCGGATGCGGTGACGGTTTGCCCGAACATAATTTGTCCGACATCGGCGCTGATATTTTTATTCGCGTTAATTGCTTCGGCGATGCGCGCCGCGCCGGAGGAAAATTTCTTATCGCCCTCAGTGCCGTAGCTGTGAAACTGAATATGCGTGATGTGCATCGGCAAACCATCGGCTGCCTTGATAGTTTCCAGCGTCGTCTCCACATTGCCCGGAACGCCGAGATTGCTGGCGTGGACGTGCAAGGGATGCGGAATGCCCAGCTCGTACACAGCGCGCGTGAGCGATTTCAAAATTGCACGCGGCGTGATGCGGTAATGCACATGCTCTTCGTCGATATCCAGTTTGCGCTGATTGAATTTGAATGCGCTGATGCCGCCGGGATTGACCACTTTTACGCCCAGCGCTTGCGCCCCATTAATTGTCCAGCCGACGTAATCGTTAATCGCTTGTTGGTCTTGCTTGCCGGCCAGCATGCGCAAATAGAAGTCATCGCTGCCGAGCATGACATACGCGCCTTTATCCACCATCGGCGTATCGCCCATTTCCATGTGCGCCTGCCGCGCATTCATCGGTAACATCGCTGGTTCGAAACAAGCGGTGTAACCCATTTCGGCGTAGCGATAGCCGGTGGTCAGCGTCGAGGGTGCCGCGTGGCCGCAACCGCTGCGCGTGAGCTCGGTTCGCTCGACCAAATCAGCGCGGTGATCTTCCGGCAACATGGCGCGCGCAATATTCACTTTGCCGCCACCGATATGCGTGTGCATGTCGATGGCGCCGGCCATCACTACTTTGCCGCGCAGGTCGTACTCTTTGTCGATTTTTTCATTATTCGGTGTGGCGATAATTCTGCCGTCGCGCACGTAAATGTCTTTCACCACGCCATCAACTTTATTGGCCGGGTCGATGATGCGGCCACCGCTGAGCTTAATCAGCATGATGAGCCCGCCAGTTTTTTTCGATCGCAGCGGCGACTTGTTCGACACTGGGCAAAAGAGTTTCGCGCAATTTGCGCAGCGGCAATGCGACGATTTTATCGCTACGATAAAAATGCCCGGCATGGTCCGCGCCGGGTGTAGCGATGGGAATAAACACTTGCGTGTGTTTCGGCACTTTCATGCCAACACGGCCGAGGACAATCGCAGGAATTTTTGTTTCCGGCGGCAGACGCCTTGCGTCAAAACTGGAAATCCACAAGAGGGCATCCGCTTCGCCGTTATCCAGCATACGCTGCGCAGAAAAATGCACCGGATCAAAATCTGGCTTGCCGCTGGCGAAGCTGGTGCGGATGGGAAAGCCGCTTTGCCAGGTGTGTACAGAGTTGGCGGTGATGTCCGCATCGCTGCCGCCGAGCGGTAGTCCCGCGCAGCGGGTTTCTGCGTTGACGGCTTTGATAAATTCAGCGAGGCTTTGCACAGAAAGTTCGGCGTGCGGAAAATTCAGGTCCGCTGCAGACCAGCAGAATACGGAATACTTCGCTGCACGAATTTTTTTCAATAATTTTTTCAGGACGGAAATTTTAATCCCACCGACTTGTTCAACCTGCAAGGTTTTGCCGGCGAGCAAAGCGCGCAAGGCAGCGGCGACCTCGCCTAAATCGGTATTGGCGCATTTGATCAGCGTGGGTTTGCGTCCGTCCGGCGATAGGCCTGTTTGGGTATTTTTAGCTTCGCCCAAATAAATGATTTCGCGTGAAGCGGTATTCAAGCCAATGAGCGAATCCTTGTTCCAGACTAAGCGTTCGAAAAAACGCGGGAAGCGGCTCACTACATCTGTGCCGAAACAAATAATCACATCGGCGTGATTTTTTACTTCAGCAAACGTGGTGTTTACAAAGCCGGAATCCTGCAGCACCAGCAAATTACGCATTTTGCTCGCAGAATTCATGTGATCAAACGTCGCGCCGCAGGCATCGCCCAATTGCATCAGCGCGCGCATGCCGGACATATCGGTGGCTAATCCCCCGAATAGCGGCTGGTGCGACTGGCGCAAAATATGGGCGGCGGCAGCGACGGCCTGGTCGAAAGTCGTATCAACACCATTCACTTGCGGCTTGAGATTGGGTTGCGGGTCAAGGCTGGCAAAAGCGTCGGCGCTGCGCTGACAGGCATTTTGCGTCGTGCGGATTTTCCCTTGATCGACTTCAACGCTGATATCGTCGCAGGCGAGCCCGCAAAATGGGCAGGAGATGTGGGTAAAGTTTTGCCTGTTACTCATTATTGTGGGCAATTAATAGGGTGGGTAAATAATATGTCTAAAATAGACATCATCACAGATAAATATTCTTGAATTGAATCAATGCACATTACATGCCATCAAAAATTAGGTTCAATTCATTGTAGCGCAATCGCTACCTTCAATGATTGAATAACGGGCGGGAAAATCCGCCGCATGCTGGATTAAATTCCCTTTTTAGCACAAGCCGTGGAACAATTTGTCTCATGCATGTCGCAAGCATTTTTGCCCGAAGAATTATGTTAGCATTAACAATGACATCCTGCCCGTGGCATGGTAGTTGCTGATTAATAACAAGATAACCGTAAAGTGTAGATTCCCTCCCAAGCTATGCCATCCCCCACACATATTTCCGTTGAAGCACCGGCCCGTTTACATATGGGCTTCATGGACCTTAACGGTTCGCTTGGACGGCGCTTCGGCAGCCTCGGCTTGGCGCTGGAAGAAATTTGCGTGCGCCTGCACGCGGTAAAATCCGCCAACATGACTTGCGAAGGCGCGCAAGCGGCGCGAGCCACTCAATATTTACGCCAATTGCATACGCAAATAAATTTGCCCGGCGGTATGCACATTCAGATCGAACAAGCGATTCCTGAGCATGCGGGCCTCGGCTCGGGCACGCAACTCGCAATTGCCGTCGGTATGGCAGCCACGCGATTGTATGGCCTCGATTTTACCCCGCGAGAGTTGGCGTTTATTTTGGACCGCGGCAATCGTTCCGGTATCGGCGTCGGCGCGTTTGAACAAGGTGGTTTTCTTGTCGATGGTGGGCGCAGTAGCGAAGACAGTTTGCCGCCGCTGATTAGCCGGTTGAAATTCCCCGAGCAGTGGCGTGTTCTTTTGATCATGCATCACGACTTGCAAGGCCTGCATGGTGGCGCTGAGAAAAATGCCTTTCGCGATTTGCCGCCATTTTCAAACGAAACGGCGGGGCATCTTAGCCGATTAGTGGTGATGAATGCGTTACCCGCGCTCGCCGAAGCGCGCTTGCAGGCATTCGGCGCGGCCATCAGCGAAATTCAAAACACCGTCGGTGATTATTTTGCGCCGGCGCAAGGTGGCCGCTACACCAGCCCGCTGGTCACACAAGCTTTGCAATGGTTGGCGCAACAAGGCGTCGCTGGTTTTGGTCAGAGCTCGTGGGGCCCAACCGGCTTTGCGCTAGTCGAATCAGAAGCGCAAGCGCAGACCTTGCTCGCCGGGCTGCGCAACAATGCGATGATTGAAAAGTTAGAATTCAAATTATGTTCGGCGCGCAATCGCGGTGGGGAAGTAGCTTCTGCCACACAAAATATCATCGCCCTTAAATCTGCTTCTTAGACATAAAAAATAATATGGAAAAACCTTTTATTCTTCACATGTTCACCCCGGTGCGTCAGATGAGCCCATTCGATATCAATATGGCTTACGACGCGGGTTATAACCACGTTGTTCCTTATACCGATGTGACTCTCGATCAAATCACCGGCCTAGTACAAGACGCGATTTTTTCGCGTGGACCGAAGGGCGTGAAGCGCACGGGCATTTTTATCGGCGGACGTGATATTGCGTTGGCGGCGGATATGCTCGACGTCGCCAAACGCGCGATGGTGCCGCCGTTTGAAGTGTCGGTGTTCGCCGATCCGAGCGGCGCCTTTACCACCGCCGCGGCAATGGTCGCCTGTGTGGAACGACAATTGCGCAAAACGCATCAAACTGATTTGAAAGGTCGTGACGTGCTGGTACTCGGCGGTACCGGGCCGGTCGGTATGGCAGCAGCAGTGCTCGCCGCCGACGCAGGTGCGAATGTACGCATCGGCAGCCACTCCAGCCCAGACCGCGCGCGCATCGCTAGCGAAATGGCCAACGCGCGTTACGGCGCCAAAACCGTCGCGGCAGACGCGAGCAAAGCCGACTCATTGGCAGAATTGCTGAGTCATGCAGAAATTATCATGTGCGCCGCCAAAGCCGGTGCGCAGGTATTGAGCGAAGCGCAGGTTGGTAGCGCAAAAAATTTATTGGTCGCAGCAGATGTCAACGCCGTGCCGCCCGCAGGCATCGCCGGTATTGGTGCGATGGATGATGGTGTGATGATCAAAACCCAGGCCGCGAAAACCGTCGGCATCGGCGCACTCGCCATTGGCAATGTGAAATACCAAGTCGAGCGCGGACTTTTTGAAACCATGCTGCAAGCAGACAAAGCTGTCTATCTCGACTTCCGCGATGCCTTCGCTTTGGCGCGTAAACATGCAGCCTGACACAAAAAAAATATTGATCGTAGCGTCGTCTGGGCGCGCCTTCGCCGCGTCTGCACTGCGTGCAGGCTATGCATCATATGTCATTGATTTATTTGAAGATTTTGATACGGTGGCGATGAGCGTTGCGACTAAAAATGCGGGTGCAGAAAACGCTTTGCGCTTTGACTCAACAAAATTACAGCAAGCGATTGCGTCGTTCGACCAGATTGATTTCGACGCCGTTATTTATGCCGCTGGCTTTGAAGCGGAATCGAATTTATTGGAAATATTAAATGCCAAAAATACATTATTCGGTAATTCGCCCGAGCTGGTCGATAACTTAAAACAACCGGCAACCTTTTTCGGCTTGCTCGATCATCTCGACATTCCGTTTCCGTCGGTTCGTTTAAATGTTCCCATCGACGCTGAAGGCTGGTTAGCAAAAAGCATTGGCGCGACTGGCGGCGCCCATGTGCAAGCGGCGCAAGGTGTGGCGACAAGTGATGAGATTTATTTTCAGCAATTTGAAGCAGGTCGAAATTTGTCCGTTTTGTTTCTGGCTAACGGAAAAAATGCGCAAGTAGTCGGCTTTAACGAACAACTGACGCAGACTGTCGGTGACGCGCGTTTTTGTTACGCCGGTGCGATTGGCCATGCTGATTTGCCGACTGAAATGAAAACAAAAATCAGCGCCAAGCTCGACAGCCTGGTTGAAACAACCGGTTTGGTCGGTCTTAACAGTCTGGATTTCATCCAACGCGACGACCAATACTTTGTGCTTGAAATCAATCCGCGCCTGAGCGCGACACTGGAATTGTACGATGCAGATTTTTCACACGGTTTGCTTCACGCGCATATGCAAGCCTGCGAAGGTGTGTTGCCGGAAACCATGCCAACGGAAAAAATTATTCGCGGCCACAAAATCGTCTGGGCCCAACAGAATTTGAAAGTGCCTGCTGCATTTGCCTTCCCGGCTTACTGTGCCGACATCCCGCAGCCAGGCAGTTTTGTTGTTAAAGGCGCGCCGCTTTGCAGCGTGCTGGCGAACGGCGCTAGTCGTGATGAAGTGGCAAAACAGTTAGCGCAGCTTAGCGCCGAGATTCAATGTCAATTCGTGGAGCAGGCAGCATGACCAGCGCCACGATCACAACCCACGCCGACGACATGTTGCTGCAACAAAGTGGCCGCTGGCCCAGCGTCAGCGCATGGACCGTGCCGTTGGTCGGCATGTTATCGCGTGACGCAGATGCGCTGCGCCTCGGCGTGACGCGGGAAAAATCGACTATTATCGATGCCGGTATCAATGTCACTGGTGGACTCGAA
>JAYVJD010000145.1:0-4283 GCA_043769625.1 Pseudomonadota bacterium
TCTTTGTTTAATAAAATACCGCCTTCGCCGCGCACACCCTCGGTAATCAACACGCCCGCGCCTGCCACGCCGGTGGGATGAAATTGCCAGAACTCCATGTCTTCCAGAGGAATGCCCGCGCGTGCGGCCATACCAAGTCCGTCGCCGGTATTGATAAATGCGTTGGTGCTGGCCGCGTAAATGCGCCCCGCTCCGCCGGTGGCGAACAATACGCATTTGCTATGAAATATCGACACTTCGCCGGTTTCCATTTCCAATGCGGTCACGCCGACCACATCGCCATCCGCATCGCGGATTAAGTCCAGCGCCATCCATTCGACAAAAAATTGCGTGTTCATCATTACGTTGCGTTGATACAGCGTGTGCAACATGGCGTGACCGGTACGATCGGCTGCGGCGCAAGAACGCTGCACCGGTTTTTCGCCGAAGTTCGAGGTATGGCCGCCGAACGGACGCTGATAAATCGTGCCGTCTTCGTTGCGATCGAACGGCATGCCGAAATGTTCCAGCTCGCGTACCACTTCCGGCGCGGTGCGGCACATGAACTCAATCGCGTCCTGGTCGCCGAGGTAGTCGCTACCTTTCACCGTGTCATACATATGCCACATCCAGTTGTCTTCGCCCATATTGCTCAGCGCAGCACCGACGCCGCCTTGCGCCGCGACCGTGTGTGAACGCGTGGGGAATACTTTGGATAACACAGCGGTTTTAAAACCGGCAGCAGAAAGCTGAATGGCGGCGCGTAAACCCGCCCCGCCTGCGCCGACAATTACGGCATCATAAGTACGTTTTGCGACTGCCATGTTTATGCGCTCCACAAAATTGAGACAGACCAAATGGTGTACGCCACCAAGGCCACGATCACTAGCACCTGCAAACCGAGGCGCACGCCAGTCGGTTTAATGTAATCCATGAAAATGTCGCGTACACCGACCCAGGCGTGATAAAACACGCAGAGGAAAAACATCAGCGTAGAAATACGCATGATATTGGAAGCGAATAGGCCTTTCCATTTCGCGTAATCAAACGGCGAGCCGGCTATGACCACGCCGACAATCAGCAAAGTGTAGAGCGCCATGATGACGGCAGTAATGCGTTGGGCCAGCCAATCGCGCAGGCCGTAATGGGCGCCGGTAATGTGACGATTTACCATAATTTAATTCCTATCAGCAAAGTCAGAACGATACTCACCACCATGACGATTTTGGCCGACAAGCGCGAGGACTGCAGATCGATCCCTTTATGCATATCCATCAGCAAATGACGGATACCGGCGCAGAAATGATGCAAGTAAGCCCAGGCAAAACCGAGCAGGATTATTTTTGACAATGGGTGCGCGAACACCGTTTGCAGGCTGGCAAAACTTTCCGCCGACGCCAAGCTTGCGCCCAAAGCCCACAACAACAAGGGAATAAAAAACAAAAATAAAATCGCGCCGCTGACTCGATGCAAGATCGACACGACACCCGGGATGGGTAATTTTATTTTCATCAAGTCCAGGTGTTTTGGACGATTCTTCATTTGCGTAGCCATATAAATTACTCAATAAAAACAAATAGTTATAAAATATACTTTGATTTAATTGTATGCAGAAAAATCAGCTCAATTCAGTTTGATACGAGTAGCCTTCGGTGTAGCAAAGTCCTCTACGCCACTCCACCGGTCGGTCGCCGTAAGTGTAGGCAATGCGATCGACACACAATAATGGCACGCCGGTTTTGATGCCCAGATGGTCGGCGGTTTCTTTGTCTGCCGATACGGCGCTGAGGCGCTCTTCGGCGCGGATCATACGCAAACCGTATTGGCTTTCGTAAAAACTGTAAAACGAACCTTTGTAGCTGGCGAGCTTTTCCTGCGTCATGCCTTTGAACAAGGCGACCGGCAAACATATTTCGTCGAGAATAATCGGCTTGCCGGAATAACTGAGTATGCGCTTGACCGAAAATACCGGCGCGCCGACGCGGATATCAATCAAGCGCGCGATTTCCGCGCTGGCTTTACTGCGACCGAATTCAACCACGATACTGTCAGGATACGGTGTGTCACCGGCGTTATTCATCACGCGCAAAAAGCGAAAATGCGAACGCTCTTCCGCGTGGGTGGCGACAAACGTGCCTTTGCCTTGACGCCGCACCACGATGTTTTCGCTGGCGAGTTCGTCGATGGCTTTGCGTACCGTACCTTGGCTGACTTTGAAACGCGCGGCGAGTTCGATTTCGCTCGGGATGGCTTCACCCGGGCTCCACTCGCCCGCAATCAGGCTCTGCGTAATCAGGATCTTAATCTGATCATAGAGCGGGCGAAAACTCGGCGGTGAGGGTTGGTGTTTGATCATGGTTTCAGCTTGATAGCGTTGAATTTTATCACGCAAACGCAGCATGTCCAGCATTTTATATCTTATATAAGATATAAGTCTTGTTGACAGCGACAGACACTAAAGCTAGACTTTTGTTTCAGCTAAATCGCCCTTTTGCTTAGGCCCCCTATGACCTCGATCACCTCCCCCGGCGCGAAATTCCGCGCTGCCGTCGCCGCCGAAAAACCCTTGCAAGTCATCGGCGCCATCAATGCTTACACGGCGCGCATGGCCGAAGCATCCGGTTTCAAAGCCCTGTATATTTCCGGCGGCGGCGTCGCGGCTAATTCGCTCGGCATGCCCGATCTTGGCATCAGCACTATGGAAGATGTGCTGATCGACGCACGCAGAATTACTGACGTCACTACCCTACCCTTATTAGTCGATATCGACACCGGCTGGGGCGGCGCTTTCAACATCGCGCGCACTATCCGCACGTTCCAAAAAGCCGGCGTCGCCGCCGTGCACATGGAAGATCAGGTCGGCACTAAGCGCTGCGGCCATCGCCCGGGCAAAGAAGTGGTGAGCCTGGAAGAAATGGTTGATCGCGTCAAAGCCGCCGTCGATGCGCGCACCGACGACTCGTTTGTCATCATGGCGCGCACCGATGCGCTGGCGGTCGAAGGCATTAACGCCGCGATGGATCGCGCTTGCGCCTACGTCGAAGCCGGGGCCGACATGATTTTCCCCGAAGCGATGTCCGAACTATCGATGTATAAACAGTTCAAACAAGCAGTCAAGGTGCCCATCCTGGCTAATATCACCGAGTTCGGTCACACGCCGCTGTACACGCGCGAAGAGCTGGCGACGGTCGATGTCGATATCGTGTTGCACTGCTGTTCGGCGTACCGCGCCATGAATGCGGCGGCGCTCAAAGTCTATCAATCCATCCGCGCTGAAGGCACGCAAAAGAATGTCGTGGACCTGATGCAAACCCGCGCAGACTTATACAAATATCTCGACTATCATTCCTATGAGCAGAAGTTAGATGAGCTTTTCTCAAAGAAAAAATCTTAATTTAATCAATTAGTTACAAATAATATCTAAAGCAAAGGATTTAACATGGCCGACACTCCCATCACCCCCAAACCGAAGAAATCGGTTGCCCTATCTGGCGTGGTCGCAGGCAATACTGAGCTGTGCACCGTCGGTCGCACCGGCAATGATTTGGCCTATCGCGGCTACGATATTCTGGACATCGCCGACGATTGTGAATTTGAAGAAATCGCCCATTTGCTCGTTCACGGTCGCCTGCCCAACAAAGCCGAGCTGATTAATTACAAACAGAAATTGCAATCGCTGCGCGGCCTGCCGACCAATGTGCATGACGCGCTCGAATGCCTGCCCGCCTCCGCCCATCCAATGGACGTGTTGCGTACCGGCGCGTCGGTGCTCGGCTGCACCCTGCCGGAAAAAGACGACCACAACATCGCCGGCGCGCGCGACATCGCCGACCGCCTGATGGCCAGCTTCGGCTCGATGCTGTTGTATTGGTATCACTATAGCCACAACGGCAAATGCATCGAAGTCGAGTCGGACGAAGATTCCATCGGCGGCCATTTCCTCCATCTCCTGCACGGCAAAAAGCCCAGCGCATCGTGGGTCAAAGCCATGCACACCTCGCTCAATCTTTACGCCGAGCATGAATTCAACGCCTCGACTTTCACCGCGCGCGTCATCGCCGGCACCGGCTCGGATATGCATTCCAGCATCACCGGCGCCATCGGCGCCCTGCGCGGCCCCAAGCACGGCGGGGCCAATGAAGTCGCTTTCGATATACAGCAACGCTACCAGAACGCAGAAAAAGCGGAAGCAGATATCAAACAGCGCATCGCCGACAAACAAATCGTCATCGGCTTCGGCCACCCGGTCTATACCGTCAGCGACCCGCGCAACAAAGTCATCAAGGGCGTGGCAAAAAAGCTAT
>JAYVJD010000146.1:0-11161 GCA_043769625.1 Pseudomonadota bacterium
GCGATCATGTGGTCAATCTCCTCGACACTCCGGGCCACCAGGATTTTTCTGAAGATACTTATCGCGTGCTGACGGCGGTTGATTCGGCGCTGATGGTGATTGACGCGGCCAAGGGCGTGGAGACGCAAACCATCAAGTTGCTCAATGTCTGCCGCATGCGGAGCACGCCTATCATTACGTTCATTAATAAGATGGACCGCGAAACACGCGACCCGCTTGAGTTGCTCGATGAAGTCGAATCGGTATTAAAAATTCAATGCGCGCCGGTCACTTGGCCGATCGGCATGGGCAAAACGTTTCGCGGTGTGTATCACTTGTTGCGCGATGAAATTTTATTGTTCGCGCCGGGCGACGAAAAAGCCAGCCAAACCTTTGAAGTAATCAAAGGGATCGATAATCCGCGCTTAACTGAAATGTTTCCACGCGAAATTGAACAACTCCGCGCCGAAGTCGAGCTAGTTCATGGTGCATCGCATGTCTTTGATTTAAATCAGTTTTTATACGGGACACAAACGCCGGTTTTTTTCGGTTCGGCGATTAATAATTTTGGGGTGCGCGAGATTCTCAATGCCCTAGTCGATTGGGCGCCGAGCCCGCGCGATCGTGATGCCACTGTGCGCGAAGTGACGCCGACGGAGTCCGCGTTCAGCGGCTTCGTGTTCAAAATCCAAGCCAACATGGATGCGAATCACCGCGACCGCATTGCGTTCCTGCGCGTGTGTTCCGGTCGCTTTGAGCGTGGCATGAAGATCAAACATCTGCGCTTGAACCGCGAAATCAAAGTCTCCAGCGTCGTCACCTTCATGGCCGCCAGTCGCGAGCAAGTCGAAGAAGCTTACGCCGGCGACATCATCGGCTTGCCTAATCACGGCAATATGCAAATCGGCGATAGTTTTACCGAGGGCGAAGTGTTGCAATACACCGGCATCCCCTACTTCGCGCCGGAAATTTTCCGCTCGGTGCGCATCCGCAATCCGATCAAGGTAAAACAATTGCACAAAGGCTTACAGCAGTTGGGCGAAGAAGGCGCGGTGCAAGTATTCAAACCCGTCAACGGCGGTGATTTAATTTTGGGTGCCGTCGGCATTTTGCAATTCGATGTCGTCGCCAGCCGCCTGCAAAACGAATACGGTGTGGACGCGGTGTTTGAAGGCACGCAAGCGCAGACGGCGCGCTGGGTGACGGGTGACGACAAAAAAATGCTCGCCGATTTTGAAAAAAATCTCGCGCATAACGTCTCCTATGACGCAGCGGGCAACCTCGCTTACCTTGCGCCATCGAATATCAATCTCGAATTGACGCAAGAGCGCTGGCCGCAACTTAGCTTCCATTCCACGCGTGAACATGCGGTAAAACTGTGATGCAAAAAATTGATTTTGAATTGAATGGCGAATTCGTCGAGCTTAATCAGCTCCTCAAACTGGTGGGCTTATGCGATAGCGGCGGCGCAGGTAAAGTCATCGTCGCGTCGGGAGATGTGTCGGTGGACGGCCAGCAGGAATTACGCAAGACGGCGAAAATCCGCGCCGGCCAAAAGGTACAACTCGGTGATATTGAAATTAGCATTCTCAAAATCTGATATTCGGATTGCGGCGTAAAAACTTAGTCCGAAAATCGCACGTAATAAAAAAGCCAGTCAATTCGACTGGCTTTTTTGTTTGCTTCATCGACGCTTATTGCACCGTACGTTCGACAGTGAACTGCTCAATTTCTACGCGGCGATTAGGCTCTAGGCAGCGAATCAATGCCGCCCGATCTTTATCATTACATTGGACGACGGGGTTGGCTTCGCCGTGGCCGACCGCGCGCACGCGATTGGCGGCGACGCCCTTACCGACCAAATACGATCTCACCGCTTCGGCGCGTTTCTGCGACAGATTTCGGTTGTACGCGTCCGTACCCAGGCGGTCGGCATAACCGTTGACGACCACGTTGGCGATTTGCGGATTGCTCACCAACACGCTGGCCATTTCGTCCAGCCTGGCTTGCGGCATGCGCAAATTCGGACTGTTGAAATCGAACAGCTCACTGGCTGACATGGTGATGCGCTCAACGCGCGGCATTTGTACGGCCACGGGTGCCGGCGCTGGTGCCGGCGCTTGTACAACCACTGGCGCAGGCGCGGGAATCGGTGCTTGTATAGGCTGTGGAATAATGGGCATTTGCACAATAGGCGCAGGTGTCGGTGCTGGCGGGGCTTTGACGGCCATTGCAGGGCCACCGAACGCATAACCCAAGCCTAAGCTCAAGTAATTGTCGTTGGTGTGCTTGGTGCCAAACGGTGTATCGCTGCGCAAAAAACCATGCGTGCGGCGGAAATCCAATTGACCCATCACCTTAGGGGTGAAACCAAACTGCAAACCTAAGCCGGCTTCGATAAAAGGGGCTGTCTTGCTGATATCGACTGCTGGGATCGCGCCAATTGCAGGTGCCGTACCTTTGTAACGCTCGACACCTATACCACCCAATAGAAATGGACGAATGGTTCCGCGCGAAAACATATACAGCGCATCCGCGTCCAGCTTCAGTGCATCGAGACGCGCACCATTTTCAGAGCGGCGGGCAAAGTTTGGACCGAGCTGGATATCAAACGAAGGCGAAATGGCTTTGCCAAAATGCAGTCCAATACCTTTACCATTGCCGTCAAATCCTAACCGATCGTCAGGATTAAACGCGTTAATGCTCGGCGCGAAATACCAAGAGGCATTTTTGCTGTCAGGGAACATCGTGCTGGTCTGCGCCGAAACAAAAGGCGAAACTGTGGTACCGATTACCGCCATTGCCACGGTGAGTTTGTTGAGCTTGTTCATAGGGCACCTCCAAAAGAAAAAACTACAAAATAAAACTTATTTCAAACTTAGATAATACAAAATAGTGTTACTAATTAGAACCTTATGCCTTTTTTTGCGTTTGCACAAGTTAAATCTCAAGTAAAATCTTACGGGCATTTTCTTTTGGTCAGCAGACTTGTAGCTTGGTTCATTGGCATAAGCATCTGACGCATGGTTATATGGCGCACGATGCTGCTGAGTTATAATTTCATCTATTCAAATTTAGGAAGTTTTTTCAAATGAGCAGCCACGCCACCGAACGCGTACTGAGCGTTCACCACTGGAACGACACTTTATTCAGCTTCAAGACCACGCGCGACATGGGTCTGCGTTTTGAGAACGGTCATTTCGTCATGATCGGTCTCGAAGTGAACGGTAAGCCGCTGATGCGCGCCTATAGCATTGCCAGCGCGAACTACGAAGAGCATCTGGAATTTTTCAGCATCAAAGTGCAAGACGGCCCACTGACGTCCCGCTTGCAACATCTCAAAGTCGGCGATGAAATTTTGGTCAGCCGCAAGCCCGTCGGCACCTTGGTGCTGCACGATTTATTGCCCGGCAAAAACCTCTATCTGCTCGGCACCGGCACCGGCCTCGCGCCGTATATGAGCATCATCAAAGACCCGGAAACGTATGCGCGCTTCGAAAAAGTCATCTT
The DNA here is from genome assembly GCA_043769625.1 of Pseudomonadota bacterium. Lineage (GTDB taxonomy): Bacteria > Pseudomonadota > Gammaproteobacteria > Burkholderiales > JBEEJL01 > JBEEJL01. The sequence continues at coordinate 3,490 of JAYVJD010000146.1, forward strand.
GGTGCACGGCGTGCGTCAGATCAATGAACTCGCCTACGCTGATTACATCAAGGAAGAATTACCGTTAAACGAATTTTTCGGTGAAGAAGTGAAAGAGAAATTAATTTACTACCCCACCGTCACGCGCGAGCCATATATCAATCGCGGACGTTTAACCGACTTGATCGAAAGCGGAAAATTATTTCAAGACATCGGCCTGCCATTCGCCAGCAAAGCCGATGACCGCTTTATGGTCTGCGGCAGCCCGAGCATGTTGAAGGATACGCGCGCACTGCTGAAAAAACTCGGCTTCGAAGAGTCCCCGCACCAAGGTGTGCCGGGTGATTTCGTGATTGAAAAAGCCTTTGTGGAAAAATAAAACCACATTAACTTTCTACGCAGCTAAATTTACTTAGCTTTTCTTTCATCGTTCCAACCCTTTAAATCCCCCCTAACCCCCCTTTTTCTAAGGGGGGAAACAGCCAATATTTCTAGTCGCGCCAACCGCTGCGCATCCCGACCAAGAAAGTCTCCCCCTTAGAAAAAGGGGGACTAAGGGGGATTTTAAATCGCAGTAGCGCACGCCACGCTAATTCCAACCTCCCAAGACGTAACCAACACCGACACCACCAATTCCCTGTAAAATCCGCTCCATCATTCCAATATCAATCTGGAGCCACCGTGTCCCTACCCGCCATCCTGCAAAACCTGAGCTTGCCCGTCATCGGTTCGCCGCTGTTCATCGCGAGCAATCCTGAACTCGTCATCGCGCAATGTAAGGCCGGTATTGTTGGCTCCTTCCCTGCTCTCAACGCACGCCCTGCGTCGGAACTCGACACTTGGCTCAATCGCATTCAAGATGAACTCGCCGACCACAAACAAAAAAATCCGCGCGCAATTATCGGCCCTCTCGCGGTGAATCAAATTGTGCACGCTTCCAACGACCGACTCGAACACGACGTTGAAGTCTGCGTGAAACATAAAATCCCCATCATCATTTCCAGCTTGCGCGCGCCCTCGCCCGAAATGCTCGCCGCCATTCATAGCTACGGCGGCATTGTGTTGCACGATGTCATCAGTATTCGTCATGCAGAGAAATCTTTGGAAGCCGGCGTCGATGGCTTGATTCTCGTCGCCGCTGGTGCAGGCGGGCATGCCGGCACGCTGTCACCGTTCGCCTTGGTCGGCGAAGTGCGCAAATTTTATTCTGGCACCATTGCGCTGTCGGGCTCGATTGCATCGGGCGACGCGATTCTCGCCGCGCAAGCGATGGGCGCCGACCTCGCCTACATCGGCAGCCGTTGGCTCGCGACGCAAGAGGCCAACACCACCGCCGAATATCGCCAGGCGATTGTCGATAGCAAGGCGGCGGATATTGTCTATACGAATTTATTCACCGGCGTGCATGGCAATTATTTGAAAAGAAGCATCGTCAACGCCGGACTCAATCCGGATGATTTACCCGTCGCGGATAAAACCAGCATGAACTTCGCGTCCGGCAGCAGCGCGAAAGCCAAAGCTTGGCGCGACATCTGGGGCGCAGGGCAAGGCGTGGGATTGATGGATGATTTGCCGACGACAGCCGAATGTGTCACGCGCCTAAAAGCCGAATACGACGCAGCAAAACAACGTCTCAGCATTAATTAAAATATCAATTTAATCAAATACTTATGAAGCTACCACTGTGGCACTAAAATCCACTATTTACCGTGCCGATTTACAGATTTCTGACATGGATAGAAACTATTATGCGAACCACGCGCTGACGCTCGCGCAACATCCGTCTGAGACCGATGAACGCATGATGGTGCGCTTACTCGCCTTCGCGTTACACGCGCATGAATATCTCGCATTCGGCAATGGCCTCTCCACCGACGACGAACCCGACCTGTGGTTAAAAGATTTAACCGGCGCAATCGATCTCTGGATCGACGTCGGCATGCCAGATGAAAAATTAGTCCGCCGCGCTTGCGGCCGCGCCAATCGCGTGTTCATTTACGGCTACGGCGGAAGAGTCGTCGATATGTGGTGGCAAGGCGTCGCCAGCAAACTCGCCAAATGCGACAACCTCAGCGTGTATGACCTCTCGTCGCAAACCAGCAAAGCCATCGCGCAACTGGCCGAGCGCAATATGCAATTGCAATGCACGATTCAGGATGGCGAAGTGTGGTTGGGTAGTGATGCACAAACTGTGAAGGTGGAATGGGTCGAAGTGAAAGCGCTTGTTCTGAAGGTCTAAATTAAACACATCTATACATATTCAAGATTAAAAAGCATATCAGAATATGCCAATCGAATTCTTCCAAGCGCTTGATGGCGTACATGTGCGGCAAGTTTTCATTTCAGCTACAGTTTATCGCTACGCTTCTTCCAGACCACAAATTATTTCCGAACTCAAACGCTGGGCTTGGTGCCTCAGCCCAGCCTACATTTAATTCCGGATTGATTATAATGGCTCATCTACACTCATAGGCCATTCATGGATTTTCCCGCGCAGGTGCAGGAGTACGGTTATCTCGCCGTATTCATCGGCACCTTTCTTGAAGGTGAAGTGGTGCTGGTGCTGGCCGGTATGGCGGCGCATGCCGGGCAGTTATCGTTGCCCAAAGTAATTGCATTGGCGACGGTCGGTGGGTTTTTGGGTGACCAGTTTTTTTTCGCTTTGGGTCGGCGCTTTGGCGCCGGCATTCTGCAAAACAAACCGCAATGGCAACCGCGCGTCGATAAGGTCAACGCCCTGCTCGAGCGTTATCACGCCCCGCTGATTATCATGATTCGTTTTATGTATGGACTGCGCATTATCGGGCCGATCGTGATCGGTATGAGCAACGTGCCGCGCTGGCGTTTGGCATTGTTTAATTTTATCGGCGCGCTCATTTGGGCCCCGTTGATCGCTGGCGGCGGATATTTATTTGGCAGTGTGGTGCAAATATTGTTGAAGGATATGGAGCATTTCCAACGCGCTGTGCTATTGCTTTTAGTGGTCGGCGGGATTGCGGCGTGGGTGATTGTGCGGCGAAAAAAATAAACCAAATCGACACACAAATAGGGCAAAAAATACGGGCGCTAAACAGCGCCCGTAATTACAAAAAAACTCAATTAAATCAAATAGTTACCATGGAACATCCTGCCGATCTGTAAGCCTATTGGCGGGCAAACATTTTCAAGAGGTTATCGGTCATTTTTTGCACTGACGGATTCGATCTTGCCGTGGTATCCGCTGGTCCGAAACTGCTGAGGCCCCAATTCCAATTCATGCTGCCCGTAGAAAATACTCCCGATCCACTCGCAGCCTGGTAATAAGCCATGTTGGAGTACAAAGTATTGTTCGTGCAGCCCGTGAAAGTGCTCGGGCAAACATACGGCGACTCGGTCAGCACCTGAACATTGGCGGGTGACATGGCCGAAACGCGATCAATTTCATAGCCCAACATTCCGAGTAATTTGTCACCTGCTTTCAGATTCGTGCCGGCAAAAATATTCGTGCAAATGACACTGGTGCAATTCGCAATCACCATGTCAGAATCAATCGAGTTGTACACAAAGCCTACACCCATCAAGCCGGTTTCGTCGCGATTGGATAGTGGTGCGGCAATACTCCCCACAGCTCGCCAAGTACTTGTTGCCGTCGCGGTGTTAACTTCATACGCTGGGTCAAGCGTGAATTTAGATTTATAGCTAACGATGGTGCGATCCGGCTTGCCGACCGAATCCGGCTCAAAGCGCATTTGCCAGTAAATATTATTCGCGCCGAAGAAGGCCAGATTGACGCCTTTATTGCGCGCCGTTTGCACCGCGTTGTACATTTCGCGCGTGTAATATTCGTCATGACCTACTGACAAGAATGTGCGGTGTTTCAGCAGCGCTGCCGGATTGCGATGGGTATCGACGTTGGTGGAATACGTCACGTCGTAGCCCATTTGCTCGAGGAAGCGCACCATGTGGATTTCCCATTCGAAGAAATCGCCCACGCCTCGCGCTTTATTGATGGTGACCGGATCTTTTGCGTAGGGGCGATTCAACGACACCTTGTATGCCTGTATGCCAGTTGGCGTGACGGGAACGACGGAGTCTTTCGCATGGCCGGGATAAAAATCCGCACCACCAAAGGCGTTGTACGCCGCATAGGTGGTGACGGCGGATTGGAATAAAAAGTCCGACGGACGCGCATCATCGCGCACGACAAAAATAATATAGTTCTGCTTACCGCCCGATGCCGTGAGCTTGGCCAGATAAACGCCGCTGGTCAGATTAGTGGTATCGGCGGCGCCCAAAGTGTGCGAGATAGTCCAGTTACATTCTGCCAAATTGGCGGCGGCATCTATCACCGGGCAAGCCGCTTGGGCGTTACCCGTTTTGGCGAAAGGTCCGGCGACCAAGCGTCCGCCTGCGCCGCCATACCAGCCAACGCGATAAATCGACATAGTGTAGGTCAGGCTGGATGTGTTAACGAATAAATTAATCTGCTCGCCACGATTCACGCTGGTGGCCGAGGCATAACCTTCGATCTCATGGCTACCGGCGTAATTGGCATCAGCGATCAACCACGCAGTACTGACGCCATCGGCTGCCGTCTTGGCATTTTCTGTTTGCACCACAGTCACCGCGCCTACAGGGTTTTGTCCTGAACCCAAAATCTCCACTGTACGTGGACCAACCCCGGTGTTATCGGCGATGGTCAATGTGGTTTGACGCAGGCCAGTTGCCGTCGGTTTAAACGTGATGATCACATTACACGACGCACCAACCGAAACGGCTGCGGGGCAGGCATTGGTAACGGTAAAATCATTCGCCTCACCCCCCACCATGCTGACCGACGTCACGCTGTAATTGGCGGAGCCTGAGTTGACGAGTATCAAGGCTTTCTCCGCTGAGGCAGTGTTTACATCCTGGCTGGCAAAGCGATAGGATTGCTCAGGAAAAGTCACTGCAGGTGTTCTACCCGTGCCTTTGAGTGCCGAGACCGATGCAACCGGTGCATTGCTTTTAATATCCAGCGATGCGGTCAGCGCACCAACAGCACTCGGCTTGAAGCGGAATTCCAGTTCGCAGGAAGCGCCGGGGCCTAAGCGCGCTACACAGATATTGTTTGGATCAAGGGTGAAATTCGCCGCTTGCGCGCCAGTCAGCGTAATCGCTGAAATCGCCAACGGTGACTTACCGGTGTTGGTCAGCGTAATTTTGCGCACCGCCGAGGTGACGCCGACATCCATGTCGGCGAAATCGAGTGAGCCAGTCAAAGTGGCTACCGGCGGCAACAAGCCGGTGCCGGTCAAACTAACCGACTGCGGGACGCTGCCGTTATAACTGATGATGAGCGAACCCGCGCGCGCGCCGCCGTCAGCGGGACGAAATTGAACGGAAACGTCACAGCTTGCGCCTGCTGCAATCTGGCCGCGGCAGGTTTCCAAGGCAAAAACAAATTCACTACCGTTCGTGCCGCTGCCCGAGAGTCCGGAGATCAGCAACGGACCTTGCCCAGTATTGGTAATTGCAATACTTTGGGTAGTAGAACCAACGCCAACAAAGGTGGTGGCAAAATCCAGCGACGCTTTATCGACTGCAATACTGGTCGAGGTCACGCCCGATTCACCGCCGCCTGATGAGCAAGCGATGATGATGACGAGTAAACCCAAGCCTAAATAATAGCGTAAGAAATTAGCTTGACCGCGAAGGAACGATTTCATAGATTTGCCCATAGTAAATATTGGTAAAAAAACTCTAGCATTACAACAGCGATAAAAATAATAACTACCGCACACTTTGGCTCGATTTCGGAGTGAATATTGTCGCCCCTTTTCGACCGGCGAGACAGCGACCGGTTCGAAATGTAACAAATGATAATAAATTTTAATAATTCATTTTATCAATAATTAATAACTAATTGATTTAATTCAATTAATTTTGAAATTTTGCGCGCCGCCGCCAAATTAAATTCGACGCCAGCAGAAGTACCAAACCAAAATCCGAGTGTTGGGCTTTTCCCGCGCTAAATGCGCAACCGCCGCCATTTATCGTGCTGGCCGGGCCCGATTCTACCACCGGACTCAACGCTTCAATCGACATAGCCGTGACTGCAGGCGGTCCGGCTGGGCTCACAAAGGCATTTAAAACGTTTCGGGTTATCCGCTCTACTGTGCTGTTCTGCGGCGCATCAATGATAGGCCTGAAATTATCCAGCCCGAAATTCCAATTCATCGATCCCGTCGCAAAAACCCCTGCGCCGCTGGGAGCCAGATAATACGACATATTCGAATAGCGCGTTTCAGTTATGCCGCCATTGGTAGCGACATAGGGCGATGAAGCAATGATGTGGAGGTTGGCCGGCGATGACGCATCCGCCCTGTCAACTTCATAACCCAACATACCTTTCAAAACGCTACCCGTGGTCAAGTTCGTGCCGCTGCATACCCAGGTCAGGCATTGACTGATGACCATATCTTTGGGCGGCGCGACCGGGTTGTAATCAAACATCACGCCGATTAACGCTGCTTCCGGGCGATTGATTTGTATATCGCGAAATTTGACCGTTTTTTCCGCGAGCACCGGCTCGGGGTCAAGCGTCAGGTTTTTATATCCGACTAGCGTTCGGTTGGCTTCGCCTGTGCCAGAAGGCTCAAAACGAACCTGCCAATAAGCGGCATTCGCGCCAAAAAATCCCAGATTTACCTTGGCGTCTCGCGCGGCTTCGACGGCATTGCGCATGGCTTTCGACCAATATTCATCGTGCCCGACCGAAAGGAAGCTTTTATGTTGCTTGATCTGCGTGCCATTCACATGGGTATCGAGATTGGTCGAATACACCACGTCATAACCCTCTCGCTCCAGAAAACGCAACATGCGAATTTCCCAAGCGAAAAATTGCCCTGCGCCCAAGCTGGCATATGAATTGGCGTAGGGGCGATTGAACGACACTTTTCTTGCTGCCACGCCATATGAACTGATGCCGGGATAAAGCGATTTGCCGCCGTAAGTCGGGTTGGTTCCCGCAACCAGCGGCTCTTGTCCCCAAGAGTTGTACGCTTGGTAGGTCGTTACTGCAGCTTGCATCATGAGATCCGCTGGGCGCGTGTCGTCACGCACGACAAAATGAATATAACTCTGTTTGCCCGAAGAGCCGGTTAGTTTGACGAGGTAGTTGCCACTTGCCCAGTCGGTTGGATCTGTCGTTTTACGAGGCACCGTCAGCGTATTGGATACAGCCCAACTACATTCGACCAGCAAAGAACTCGCATCGACCACCGGGCATGTCGATTGTTTCACACCAGGCTTTGTGATTTCTGGCTGCATCAAACGCCCGCCAATACCGCCATACCAACCGATTCGATAAATTGACATCTTGTAAGTCGGATCGACGGTGTGGACATAAAAACGAATAGTCTCGCCGCGACCGACGCTGGTCGCCGAGGCATAGCCGTCGATCTCGTGATCCGCCGCGTATTTCAATCCGTCAATCAGCCAATCCTTCGTGACGCCCTGCCCACTTGTCTTTGCGTTCTCAACTTGAATCACGTTCGGTCCGGGAACGGGTGTTGGTGTTGGTGTTGGTGTTGGTGTCGGTGTCGGTGTCGGTGTCGGTGTCGGCGTCGGCGTCGGCGTCGGTGTTGGTGTTGGTGTTGGTGTTGGCGTCGGTGTTGGTGTTGGCGTCGGCGTCGGCGTCGGCGTCGGCGTCGGCGTCGGCGTCGGCGTCGGT
>JAYVJD010000147.1:0-11152 GCA_043769625.1 Pseudomonadota bacterium
GACAAATACGCTGGCAGTGATGACGTAACGAGTCAGCGTCATATAAAACGCGTCGAGATGTCCAAGGATTACTTTGGCGATAGGAAACATGGCGCCCCACGACAGGACGGCGATCAGCGCTCCTACCAATCCGGTAAAAATACTTATATTTTTCAATGAGTTATGTTTAATTATGTAAAAGGTGATGAATCATTTTGCCGGCGTTAAAGTGAGTTTGCCTCTGGCACCGTTTTCAATTTGGCTACGACTGGTGGTCATGGAAATATATTCCAGCGACGCCCAGCGTGCGGCGAAGTCCGCGTAATGCGGCGATAATTTATTGCCGGATTGGCCCGTGGAGTGAATGTAGCGCGATTGATTTAAATCGGACAAATCATAAATGGCGCGCAAGCTCGCCGCGTGGCGATTCACAAAAGGTTGCGCCTCGTTATTAATCGAGTGACGGCCGACGTTGACGCTATAGCTATCGCCAGACGAGGCCACGCGTACATCGAAAAACTCGGACAGTGTCGCGTTCTTGCCGAATGGCCGATGTTCGGAGAGCGCATAGTGCGCGTCGCCCCAACGCCAACGATCGGCACGAGGGCCGTGGCGTTTTTTCAAATCTTCCACGGCGAGCGTGAGTGCTTGCGTGATTAGTTCGTCGCAGGATTCTTTTGGCGCGGTGTTAATGTTGTCGCACCAGCGCCCTTGGCTATCATCATTTTTTAACACATGATGCAAAAAAATCGCCCGCTGATCCCATGCGCCTTTGAATAATGGTTCGCCCAGCTCGTCGGCGTAAATCAAGCGCGTGAGTTCGCGATACCAGGCAGAAAAAATTAACGGGCCCGGCGCGCCGCTGTCCATTTCGCCATTCCATTTTTTTACCAAGGCGTGTGCTTCGCGCGTGATGTCGTTTGGCTTGATGGCGTGGAGAAACGGTTTGAAATCCGCCACCATCAGCGATTTCACGTCACCTTGAATGACGGCAAAGGTTTCGCGCGTATGCAGGGAGTTAGCATTGAGTAGCGTGTTGATGCGGTCGGCGCGGTGCGGCGCAACCCATTCGCTGGTGAGATAAGGCTTATAGCCGGGCGGCGTGATTTTATGATTCGCCGTGACCACTTGGCCCGATGCCGGATTGAACTCCTGCGGCAATTGCTCAAACGGAATGAAGCTGGCCCAATCGTATAAGGCATCCCAGCCGGGCGAGGGCGCGTGGCCGTTGATGCTGTTGCCAGGTTTGCGCACCGGTACGCGGCCTGGTGCGACAAAGCCGATGTTGCCGTCAACGTCGGCGTACACCATATTCTGTTGCGGCGAATGAAAATCGCGCACGGCTTTCAGAAACTCGGGCCAGTTATTGGCGCGATTCATTTTTACGCCGGCTTGGATGGCAAGGTCGTCGTCGCGCAAAGTGGTCCACTGAAAAGCGATCGCATAACCCTTCGGTGTTGCGGCGCCAATCGATAAGGACGCGTCCGACACAATCGGCCCGTGACGCGAAATGCGAACGGGCAAATTAACATCCGGCTTACCTTTTACTTTGATCACTTCAGTGAAGGTTTGGAAAGCCTGCGAGCCGGTTGGCGTGAGGTAGTTGGCGGGATTGCTCGGATCGATTTTTTCGACGAATAAATCTTGCACATCGGGGTTGGTGTTGGTGAAACCCCAGGCAATCCTATCATTATGGCCGAGGACGATATTCGGCACTCCGGGCAGGGTCGCGCCGATGACATTTAACCCCGGCGCGGACAGGTGCGCGAAATACCAGATAGCCGGCGCAGATAAAGACAAATGCGGATCGTTGGCCAATAGCGGTTTGCCTGATTCGGTTCTTGCGCCGCTCACCACCCAATTATTCGAGCCTGCGCCCTCGGGCAAATTTTCTGGTGCGGCTGCGGCCATGCGCGTGGCTTCAATTTGCAAATCGGCATACAGCTTGGATAAATCCGGCAGCACAATCGGCGCGTCGCCCGGATAGGGCGGAATAAACTCGGCGATTTGTTGTGGTGATAATTTTTGCGTTAACTGCATGCGCGTGAGTTCATTGCGCCAATTGCCGCCCAGATCCCAGGCCATCATTTTTACCCAGGCGATCGAGTCGGCCGCCGTCCACGGTTCCGGATTGATGCCGAGGATTAAAAATTCTGGCGGTAAAGTGCGCGTGTTGGTTTTGATAAAGGCATTGACGCCGGCGACATAGGCGTTGAGCGTGTCGGTGGTTTCGGCATCGAGATTTTTTAGGGTGGCTTCGGCAAAGCGGCGAACGCCCAAAGTACGCAAAAATTTATCCGTCTCCAGCGCCGGTTCGCCCAGCACTTCTGCCAAGCGACCAGCGGCGATGCGGCGATTCATTTCCATTTGCCACAAGCGATCTTGCGCGTGTGAATAGCCCAGCGCGAAATGCGCGTCGGCCATAGTGTCGCCGTAAATATGCGGCACACCCCAGCGGTCACGGATGACTTGCGCGCCGGACTGCATGCCAGGTAACACCGCTTTGCCATCAATCACTGGCAAAGAACGCGTCAAATACACGTAACCGATTTGTCCGGTAATCGCGAACAGAAATAAAACAATAAGCCCAACATACAATATTCTTTTCATTTTTTTTCGTTTTGAGTAAATTTATTTTTGTCTTGGTGACGCGAGATAAGCGTCAAGCCTGGGGTGTATCAGCGCGCGCCAAAGCGGTGGCAACAGTGCGAGCAATACCATCGATGAATACGATGCAGGTAGTTGTGGGCTGGCTTGCGATGAAGCTAAAGTCTGATAGCGTTTCGACGGAAACTTATGGTGATCGGCATGGCGCTGCAGGTTAAATAAAAAACCATTGGTCAGCCAGGCACTGGAATCCCATGCGTGCTGGACGTCGAACGGCTCTAATTTTCCATTCGCGTCTCGTTGTCGCGTTAAACCATAATGTTCAATGTAATCAACAAGTTCTAGCAAAGAGAAGGCGATAATAGATTGGCCAAAAAAATACACTGACGCCTGCCAACCAAAGGCCAATCCTAATACCAACGCGATGAGTAGCGGCAGCGCGGTGAACCACAACATTTGGTTGTGCCAACCAAAGCGTGCATAGCGGAATTGTTTCAGCCGCGCGAATTCGAGCGGCCATGCGTGTGCGTAGGTGCCATACGCGGCGCGCAGAATAAAGTGATAACTATTTTCGTTACGCCGCCCAGTGGCTGGATCGTCATGCGTGCCGACGTTCACATGATGTCCGCGATTGTGCTCGATATAAAATTGGCCGTAGCTGACACTGACCAATAATATTTTTGCCAATAAACGCTCGAATGCCGATTTTTTGTGACCCAGATCGTGCGCAGCGGTGATGCCGATGGCGCCGCTCACGTAGCCGACACTAACGCCAATGCCGATACGAATGTTCAGTGGGATATCAGGCTGGCACACCATCCACGCGCCCCACAGTTGCACGGAGAGTTGAATCGGCACACATAACATGGGCAGCAAAGCAAAATATTGTTGCTGCTCAAGCGCCGCAGAGGTGGCCGCGTCCGGCCGGGAATAACGCGGGCCGATGATAAAATCGACCAGGGCAATCAGGACAACGGCGGCGATGGCGACAAGGTGAAAGTGGCCGCTGTAAAAAGCCGCCATCGGCAGCAAGGGCAGCAGGAGGGCGTGCAAAAATGAAAGCCGGGTGAGTGTGTGCATGATTTATCCGTAATAGCGTTTGGCGCTTATAACGCATTGACCCATGGTTGAAATTACGCCAGGCTGTGGCCTGATTTCATTGATTCACCTTTGTTGAAGGATTCTCCATTGTATAGCGCGCAAGACGATTCTGCATCCTTAGCCGACCCGGCCAAGCCCGGCATTCGCAATCTGACCAAACTGCGTGCGCTGTGGCAATTTGTCTCTCCCTACCGGAGGCGGCTCATGCTGGCGATGGTGGCGCTGGCGGTGGCGGCGTCGGCCATGTTGTCGATTGGGCAAGGGCTGAAACTTGTCATCGACCAAGGTTTTAGCGCAGCCAATGCGGCGCAGCTCGACACTGCCTTGCTGTCGCTGCTGGTGTTGATCAGCGTGCTCGGTGTCGCGACCTTCACGCGCTATTATTTAATTTCGTGGGTGAGCGAACGTTTCATTGCTGATTTACGCCAAGCCGTGTTTGCCCACATCATGAAACTATCCCCGGGATTTTTTGAAATCACCCGCACCGGCGAAGTGATTTCGCGCCTGACCAACGACACCACGTTAATGGACAGCGTGATCGGCGGGGCGTTTTCTTATGCGCTGCGCAATGTGGTGCTGTTTATCGGCGGCATGGTGATGTTGTTGGTGACCAGCACCAAGCTGACTTTGCTGGTGTTGGCGGGTGTGCCGATTGTGTTGCTGCCGATAATGCTCTACGGCAGCCGTGTGCGCAAAATCTCGCGCACGATTCAGGATCGCGTGGCAGACGTCAGCACGTATATTGATGAAACTTTGCACGAAGTACGCACCGTACAAGCCTACACGCACGAAACGCTGGCCAACCAAAAATTCAGCGGCCATGTCGAAGCGGTATTCGCCACCGCCGTGCGGCGCGCGCGTTCGCAAGCGACTTTGATTGCGCTGGTGATCGTGCTGGTATTTGGCGCGGTTGGCGTCATTTTGTGGATTGGCGGCCATGATATGTTGGCGGGAAAAATCAGTGCAGGTGAGTTGTCTGCGTTTATTTTTTACGCCGTGCTGGTAGCGAATGCGGTAAATGCTTTCACTGAAGTGTATGGCGACTTGCAGCGCGCGGCGGGGGCGTCGGAACGCTTGATGGAAATTTTACATACCGAGCCGCTGATTCGCGCTCCGGCGCAACCGACTGCGCTGCCGCAGCCTGCGCGCGGCGAAGTGCGCTTTGACAACGTGGTGTTTCATTATCCGTCGCGGCCCGATACGCCGGCGCTGGATCAATTTTCATTGCAAGTTTTGCCGGGCGAAAAACTCGCCTTGGTCGGCCCGTCGGGTGCCGGGAAAACAACAGTGTTTCAGTTGTTGCTACGTTTTTATGATACGGATAGCGGCGGTATTTTTATGGATGGCGTCGAAGTGAAAACGGCCGACCCGTTGCAAGTCCGTTCGCGTATCGCGCTGGTAGCGCAGGACGCGGTTATTTTTGCCGCGAGCGTGTGGGACAACGTGCGCTATGGCCGGGCCGAAGCCAGCGACGCGGAAGTATTGGCAGCGTGCGAGGCGGCGTATGCAACCGAGTTTATTCGGCTGATGCCGCAAGGCATGGATACATTTCTGGGTGAGCGCGGCGTGCGTTTGTCCGGCGGGCAGCGTCAACGTTTGTCGATTGCGCGCGCGCTGTTGTCGCAGCGGCCGATATTATTGCTCGACGAAGCAACCAGCGCGCTTGATGCGGAAAGCGAAAAAATGGTGCAACTGGCGTTGGAAGGTCTGATGCGAGATCGGACGACGTTGATCATTGCGCATCGATTAGCCACAGTACAAAACGCAGACCGAATCGCAGTTTTAGAACGAGGAAAAATTGTCAGTGTCGGCACGCATGCAACCCTGGTGGCGGAGAATGGTTTGTATGCGCGACTTGCGTCGATGCAGTTCGTAACAAGTGAAAATAAAGATAATATATAACCTATTGATTATATTAATATATTTTATTCTTGATAAACCTGAACAAAAAAAACTCCTCCAAGTGAAATTGACCAATCACTGAAGGAGCATTCGCGTCATTCAAGCACGCACAATTTAGGAGACAACACATCAAGCAACATCTACTTCAACTTCTTCACCGCAAAACTCGGTTTTCCCCATTTTTACAACTTATCGTTTAATTCTTCCGACGCTGCAACAATCCCATTCCCGCAAAACCGGCCGCAGCTAACCAGACTGCCGCAGGAATATTCCAGCTAGAAGAGTCTGAAGTGCTGGCAGGGTTGGTGTTGGCGACAACAGGTGTCAGCGGCATCGTTGCTTCAGCAAGCATCATTGGGCTGGCGGCACCGTGACCGCCTTGAATCGCAGCGCGCTGTTCATCGGCCGTGAAATGCTGCATATTGGCTTTAGGTTCCATTTTTTGTGCTTCAGCGGCGCTCGTGCTCAATAAACCCGTGAGCATTACACCGGTCATTACCATTCCTGCTGCAACTATTTTCAAATTCATGGAACCACTCCAGTGAGTTGTATTCAAACTAAACTGTTTTTATTTACGCTTTTTATTTTGTTGAAAACGTTATTACTTAGCACGATTTCAGTTTAGGCAAGGAGTGGCGCGAATTCAATGCGGGTTGGGCCGGTGTTGGCATGGGTGAAACCCTGTATTTCGTACTACGCAGTCCACTACGTGTGACGAGGTGCACAGCGTTTCAAAATACTTGGGCGTAATCTGAATTTAGGGTAAATCACCAGCTGATTTTGGGGGGTAAACCCACCGCCGCTAACGTCACATGTATTCATTTGTCATCTATAAATGTATTGAGAGCGGCCTTCCGTAACCCGAACAGGAGTGCGAACCATGAAACGATTCCCGATTTTTTCCGCGCTGATTATTTTGTGTGCCGCTTTCTCCGCGCGGGCCGATAACGACAACTCACTGATGACCGAACTCGCCCAAGCGGAAATCCGTTCCGTGGTGCAGCAACAATTATTCGCGATTGACCAAGGTGATGCAGAGATGGCTTTCGCTTTTGCGTCTTCCGGCGTGCAGGAAGCGTTCGGGACGTCGGATCGGTTTTTATTTATGGTTCGGCGTGGTTATAGCGCGCTGTACAAGCCGCGCCATGTCGAGTTTTTGGAATTGACGGTGATAAACGGCGAAACCGTGCAGCCGGTCAGATTGGTCGCACAAGACGGCAGCGTCGAAATTGCGCTGTACGAAATGCAGCGTCAGGACGATAACCAGTGGCGTATCAATGGCTGCGACATGACCGAATCCGAGCTGACGTCGCTGTAATCGATTAAGCCGATTGCGCGCCCGGCTGTTTGTCCGGCTGCGCTTTGTCGAACGCAGCGTGCTGCATGCAGGCTAGATATATTCTGTGCACTGTTGGGTAGTTGCCTAGCGGGCAGGAGAATCGAATCGCGTTCGCGACTTGCGGCACGAGGCAAATATCGGCTAGGGTGATTTGCTCGCCGTGGCAAAATTTTCCGGTCTGTGGATTTTCCTTAAGCCTTTTTTCCAGCGTCATCAATCCTTCTGCGACCCAATGGCGATACCAGATTTCGACCGTGGCTTTGTCGTGGCCGAGCGGCGCGCGCAAATAATCCAGAATCCGTTTGTTATTCAGCGGGTGAATGTCGCATGCTACCGTCAACGCGAGCGCGCGTACGCGCGCACGTTCGAGCGGTGTGGTCGGCAGCAAAGGCGGAGCGGGGTAAATTTCGTCCAGATATTCGCAAATCGCCAGCGATTGGGTCAGCGAATGCTCCCCCTCCACCAGCATTGGCACAAAACCCTGCGGGTTGAGCGCGCGATACGCAGGCTCGCGTTGCTCGTCGTTCAGTAAATGAATCGGAATCGATTCGTAGGGCAGATTTTTCAGGTTTAAGGTAATGCGCACGCGGTAAGCTGCAGATGAGCGCCAGTAGTCGTAAAGTTTCATGGGATTCTCGTTAAGTAATGAAAAAAATGATTAGTTTATAATCAGCGATTATGCAACGACCTTCCCCAATTCGCCATGCTTCAGCCCACTGTCATCGCTGATCAGTTCAAAGCGCTGATTTCGCGCGACTGGATTGCCCAGCGGCTCGCCGCGCCAGGCTTTACGGCGGGCCCTGCGGGCGATTCAGGCCATGACAAACCTTTTCCGCATAAAGACGGCTCGCCGCGCCAAGGCATCACGCCTGCGGGAGTATTAGTCGCGCTGGTAAACCGGAGCGATGGCGTTCACGTTGTGTTAACGCAACGCACGGATCATTTGTCCGATCATGCCGGTCAGATCAGTTTTCCTGGCGGTCGGGCAGAAGATCACGATGCCGATATTATTGAAACGGCATTACGTGAGGCGGAAGAGGAAATCGGTTTGCCGCGTGCGCAGGTTGAGGTGCTGGGAACCTTGCCGGATTATTTTACCGTTACCGGCTACCGCGTCACGCCGGTGGTGGCGTGGGTGGAAGCGCCGGTGACGTATGCGCCAGACCCGTTTGAAGTGGCTGAAGTGTTTGAAGTGCCGTTAGCCTTTTTTCTCGACGCGGCGAATCATCAGCGGCATAGTTTGATGCGCGATGGGCGCGAGCGGTTTTTTTACGCCATGCCGTACAATGATTATTATATCTGGGGCGCGACAGCGGGCATGCTGGTTCATTTACAACAAGTTCTGATGCGGGAATAAACATGACTAGGCACTTACGCGTTATTGTTGCTTCATCCATTTTGTTGCTGGCCAGTTGCGCGCAAACGCCGGTGAAATACACGCCCGCGCCGACGCCTGTCCCGCCGACGCGTACCATTCCGCCGCCGCCAAGCGCCGTGCCAGAAACCGTCCCCAGCGCGAATACTAAAACAGTAAATAAAAGTCGTGATAATTTGTGGCGCTCAGTGTCGTCAGCCTTGGCGCAATCGCGCTTCGCTGTCACCAGTGTGGATTACAAATCCGGCGTGATGCAATTGCGTTATGCCGGCGATCCGCGCAACTATATTGATTGCGGCAAAGTGAACGCGAAAGTCACCTTGCCCACGGGCGATCGGGTGTACGAGTTCCCTGCCGCGATTGCCAGTCAGCAATATCAAATTAATAACCAGGGTAAAATTTTCAATGTCGATCGGCGCATGACGCTGGAAGCGCAAACCGTGTTGTCGTTGCAAGCGCTAGATGCCAACACCACCGCGACACGGATCGAGACGCGCTATGGCGTGACGCGCGATCAATTCGTCACCCCGACGCAGGGCGGAGCGCCGTTTAATGCGTCGGATTCGATCAATTTTTTGTACAACGAATCGGCCACGTTTCCCAACGCGGCGACACGCTGCACAGCGACTATGCAACTGGAAAATGAGTTGATGCAGTTAATTAAGTAACTATTTGATTTAATTGAATTTTATAATATAAAACAAGTCAATACGCAGGTAAGAAATGTTGCCCAAAAAATTCCCCCGACAAGCTTCCATCGGCATTTTCAGCCTCTCCGGTTTGGTTGCCGACGCAGACAAAATTGGCGCGGCGGCGCGTTATTTCGAACGTTTGGGCCATAAGGTTTTTCTCGACGAGCGCGTCGCCAATCAATGGAAATATTTTGCCGGCACCGACGACGAGCGATTGGCTGCGTTCAACGCCGTGCTGCGCAATCCGGACATCGACGTGGTCATGGCGGCGCGCGGCGGTTACGGTTTGTCGCGAATTCTTGATCGCATCGACTTCGCTGAAGTCGCCGCATCGAATAAAATTTTTATCGGCCACAGTGATTTCGATATTTTTCATTTCGCGCATTTGGCGCATGGCGGCATTAGTTTTGCCGGCCCGATGCCGGCGGTCGATTTTTATAAGCCGGAAAATTCTGCTTTCACCGAAAAACATTTTTGGGGCTTATTTAGCGCGCGCGAATATTCCCTCAACGACATCGCCAACCAACAAGTGTGCGCCCCACAAACCATTGAAGGCGTGATCTGGGGCGGTAATCTTTCCGTGCTGGTGCATTTGATTGGGACAAAATATTTTCCGTCGATAGACGGCGGCATTTTATTCATCGAAGAAATCAACGAGGAGCCGTATCACATCGAACGCATGCTGCTGCAACTCAAACACGCCGGCGTATTGGATAAACAAAAGGCCGTTGTGCTCGGCCAATTCAATCGTTGTTTGCCCACGCAGTTTTCCAGTCAGCCGTACAACATGGATGACGTGCTGTTAACGCTGCGCGAAAAAATATCCTGCCCCCTGTTGACCAATTTACCATTCGGCCACGTCGAAAATAAAATGACTATCCCCGTTGGCGCTCTAGCAAAATTATCAATTAAATCAAATAATTATGATATTTCCTTTAGTGCTTATTGCGAATAGAAATTTTCGAGTTGCTGGGCATTCCACACAGGCAAAAGCGTTTCTGATTGATTTCTTCTGCATCGCAAAAATAGCGCGCAGCGATGAAAAGTATTTTTCCAGCAAACCTGAAAAAAAATAAGGGCCGCACATTGTGCGACCCTGTTTTTTTATCCAACACGAGCGAAAAAATTAGTTGGTGATAACGCGATTGCGGCCTTGATCTTTGGCTAATTGCAATGCGTTTTCGGTGGCCTGCAATAGCATGAGCGGGCTAAGGTCACGCTCGGAAAAATCACACGACGCAACGCCAACGCTCATGCTGGTGCGCATGGTGCCGTGAATCGTGTCGCAAGGTTTGGCGGCGAGGATGCTGCGCAATTTTTCCGTGGCAGTATAGGCTCCCTCGGCACGGCAACCAGGCAATACGATCAGGAAGCGGCCTTCGCCCCAATAGCCGACGGAGTCGTAAGGGCGCACCACGCCGAGCACGCGCACGGCGGCTTGTTGAATCACTGCGTCGGCGCTGTGGGTGCCGTAAGTCTGGCGGATGAAATGCATAAAGTCGAGTTCGGCAATGGCGAGTGACAGCGGCTCATTGGCGCGTTTGGCGCGGTTGATTTCGCGCTCCAGAATATTTTCAATTGCGTTGCGATTCCACGTGCGCGTGCCTGGATGCAGCAAGGCGGCTTGTTGCGACAAATTGAGCTCTTCGATTAATTCGATTTGCGCTTCACCGAGACTGCTGATGCGTAGCTCCGCTTCGGCCCAGCGCACCAAGTCGCGCAAAGTGAGGAGTTCGTTTGATGTGAGCTCGCGCGGTTCGGGGCCGAAAACGGCGAATACGCCGATTTTGTGGCCGTGGCTGTCATGCAAGGGGCAGCCGGCGAAAAAGCGCAGATTGGGTGCATTCGCTACGTTTGGATTATTGGCAAAGCGGGAGTCGAGGATGGCATCTTTAACTAAAAACAGAGTATTGCGCGCCAAAGTTGTCGCAATAAAACACTGTTCCGGCGTGCTAGTGGCAAAAGCCCCTGACGACGCAGCCCAAGCGGGTGCGCGACCCGGTATTGGCACTAATGACGCTTCGGCGTTAAACAGTCGGGCCGCGAGCTGGCGCACGCGCGTGATGCGTGGGCCGACGGTATCTGCTATCGGGTAGAGCTCTTCAAGGTGGTCTTGGCGATCTGATTCGAGATCGTTGTCGTATGCTTGGGTCATTT
>JAYVJD010000148.1:0-4273 GCA_043769625.1 Pseudomonadota bacterium
CGAATTTTATTGGGCAAAACCGCTTCCGTAATCCAAAACGCTATCGGTGCCAACATGGGTGGTATGGGGTATCTATCCACGCTTAACCCGTCAGAACTAGAAGCGATTGCCGCTTATATTGCGAATCCGGCTTATGTACCCACGCCGCCACCTACGCCGACTCCCGCGCCGACGCCTACTCCGGGCCAGTGGAATGCGGTGCCGGTGACACTGCTCGGGGAAGAAGATTTACTCACCGTCTTCGCTGGCGGCAAGCTGTGGTTTATCAAAGCAGAAGACAGCCAGATTGGCTACGTCGATATTGTCGGCAAAACCGCCAAGCCAACCGTCTTCACTCTGGCCGCTGGCAGCGGGCCCAAAGCGATCATCGGCGGCCCGGACAATCGTGTCTGGTTTACCGAAGCCAAAGCCAACCTGATCGGCGCCATTAATTCTGCCGGCACCATCAGCCTATACAAACCGACCAGCACCAATAGCCAGCCCTTCGGCATCAGCTTGGGCGACGACGGCAATCTGTGGTTCACAGAAACGGCCGCGAATAAAATCGGCGTGATGAACAGCAGCGGCGCGATGATCAAAGAAATCGCCATCCCGACTGCGGCCGCAGGCGCTGGGCAAATCGTCAAAGGATTGAACAGCACGATGTGGTTTATCGAAGCGGGCGCGGGCAAAATCGGCCGCGTCGATGTGGCGACTGGTTCGATTAGTGAAATCGCCCTGCCCGCTGGCAGCAAACCCAAAGGCATTGCGCTCCACGCTACCACGGGCGATATCTGGGTGACTGACGTTGCGCGGAATAAAATTATCCGCATCAATAGCGCAACGGCGTTGGTGGACAAAGAGTTTGATGTACCGCTGAATAAAACGCCGGACCGCATCATGTATTGCAACACCGGCGAAATGTATTTCACCTTGATGGGCAGCAGCAAAGTCGGCGGCATTAACAGCGCAGACGGCATCGGTCTGTATAAGCTGCGGGCGGATGATGCAAACGATGCTTACCGTGCGCATGACTTAATTCAAGAAGCCAGCGGCCTGATGTGGTTCATCAACACACCGAACGCTGCGCCGATGGTCACCGGCGCCAGCACCACTGCAGCGAACACCCACGCCGAAGTATTTTCCGTCACTGAAGCGACGCTGGATGCCAATGCAGTAAATCTCGCGCCAGTGGTCGTTGCACCCGCGCCGGCGCCAACCATCGCCACACAAAACGCCGGCGCCGGTGGTTGCACAATAGACCCAACTGGCAAACCCGATCCGACATTGCCTATACTGGTTCTGATCACGTTACTCTATTTGCATCGAAAATTTATGCAGTAAGCCGGACCGCGTGATGCGCCTGCAAACGCAGACGCATTATTCTTTAACTTATTGATTAAAATAAACTTTATTGATAGTCTAAAAAGGACACACCATGAAATTTTTTCGCGCCTTAGCGCTGGTTGCAACGCTGACAATTCCCGCTTTCTCGCTTGCTGACGCAGGTAAACCCGCCGCCGACTTCAGCCTGCCCGGGCTGAAACACCCGACAGTCAAACTGTCCGATTACAAAGGCAAAACGGTGTATCTGGATTTCTGGGCGTCATGGTGCGGGCCTTGCCGTAAATCATTTCCGTGGATGAATCAGATGCAGGAAAAATACGGCAAAGACGGCCTCGAAGTCATCGCCATCAACGTCGATGAAAAGCGTGCTGACGCAGAAAAATTTCTAGTAGAAAATCCAGGCAAATTCACTATCGCATTCGATAAAGAGGGCAAAACCCCCACTGCTTTCTCCGTGGATAAAATGCCGACCTCGTTGTTGATAGACGCGAAAGGAAATATCACTTATATTCATGTCAGCTTCAGCGACGAAAAAGCACCGGAGATTGAAGCGCGCATCAAAGAACAGTTAGCCAAAAAATCCTGACTCAATAACGGGAGCACAGCATGCTAGTTCGTGTACTCATCATTTCTTCCCTGCTTTTGCTGGCGGCCTGCGGTACGCCGGTAAAAGCGTGGCAAAAGGGTAATCTCGCCAAACCCATCATGAGCTTTGAACCGGACCCAATGGATGGCCGATTCAGCAAGCACATTTACTTCAGCAAAGAAGCCAGTTCTGGCGGCTATGGTGTGGGTGGCGGAGGTTGCGGATGCAACTGAAACCTGACGTACTCATCGACACCGACATCGCTTCGTCAAGCAAGCTCATCCTACCCACGCGAAAAATGTCATCTGCCAATGCATTAATGGCCGCAGCGTTTGCGCTGCCTGGTCTCGTCGCCATTTCTGCACACGCAGAAAATGCGCCGGAAGGCACAACGATCGCGTTCAAATATCTCGACTACATTGATTACCAATCTACGGACGGCACACCGGCGAATACGCGCGGCGGCGACCGTATGCGCGTCAAAGCGCCATCGCTCGGCATCAGCATGGGCTTGGGTGAATCGTGGGGGCTCGACGCATCCGGCGTGTTTGACAGCGTATCCGGCGCATCACCGGCCTATCACAGCACCATCACCACCGCGAGCATCAAAGATGATCGCAAAGCCGGCGACGCAAAACTCACCCGTTATTTTCGTCGGTCGAGTGTCGGCGTTGGTGTCGCGTTTTCGTCTGAAAATGATTACCAATCCAAAGCCCTCAGCGCGGATTACCGGTTGTCGAGTGAAGACAATAACCAAACTTACGCAATGGGCATCGGCTATTCCTCCGACAAAATCGAAGACTTGTACGGCAATGTCGTGACCAAATTCGGCCAACCCGGCAAGAAACGCGGACTTGATTTAATGCTCGGGGTAACGAGCAATTTATCGCCGACCGATATCGCGCAATCGAATATTACTTATACTTCAGGCAAAGGTTATTACGACGACCCCTACAAGTCATTCGATAAGCGGCCGGACAATCGCAAAGATATGGCGTGGCTGACGCGCTACAATCATTATTTTTCCGATGTGGATGCGGCGCTACATTTGTCGTACCGATTTTTCCGCAACAACTGGGGTATGCGTTCGCACACCATTGAAAGCGAATGGCATCAGGAGCTCGGCAGCGGTTGGAAAATCATTCCGGGCCTACGCTTCTACTCGCAAAACTCGGCCGATTTTTACAGCGATCTTGACACATCAAACTCTGGCGCAGGCTTATTTGCGGCTTACCCAGGCTTGAACTCTACGGTGTATGCCAATAAGCCGTTTTATTCGGCAGACAGCCGCTTGTCGGCCTTCGGCGCCATCACGCCTGGGGTGAAACTGGTATGGGAAGTTTCCAAGAGTTTGACTGTCGATGCCAAGGCTGAAATCTATACACAAAAAGCATCGTATCGCCTGGGCGGCGAAGGCAGTCCGAATAATCAAGAACTCAACGCGCGCTTTTTACAATTTGGCGCGGCTTGGCATTTTTAGTTGCGCTATTGTTGCTTAAAAAAGGCGCGGACTTCCGCGCCTTTTTTATTTGCAGCGAGGATTGATTGGATTATGCTGAACGATGCAAAATAATTTCACCTCAAAATTTTGAAACTTTTCGTCTATCCATTTCGCGCCATGGGCGGGCCGAACGAGTTGCAGATTTATGCTAACGACGATGTGTCTGCGCAGAAAATTGCCGATATCGCCATCGCTGAAGTCGCGCGCATCGAGGCGAAATATTCGCGCTACCGCGACGACAGCGTGCTGAGCCGCATCAACCAATCAGCAGGTGTCAGCGCCACGACGGTCGATAGCGAAACTGCTGCCCTGCTCGACTACGCCGATGCCTGCTATATCCAAAGCGACGGGCTGTTCGACATCAGCTCCGGCGTATTACGTCGTGTGTGGAATTTCAGCCAGCCGCGCGTCCCGTCGCAAGCAGAAGTAGCCAACGCGCTCACGCATATTGGTTGGCAAAAAATTGCCTGGCATCCTCCGCTGTTATCTTTGCCGGCAGGAATGGAAATCGACTTCGGCGGCATCGGTAAAGAATACGCTGCTGATCGCGTTGCCAGCGTGTGCGTAGAGCACGGCGCGCTGCATGGCTTCGTCAATCTCGGTGGCGACATCCGCGTGTTCGGTCCGCATCCCGATCGCACGCCGTGGTCCATCGGCATCGCGCATCCGCGCCGCGATGATCGCGTGCTTGCCAGCCTCGCGATACCAAACGGCGCGATCGCAACCAGCGGTGATTACGAACGCTTTTTTGAAATCGATGGCAAACGTTACTGCCACATTCTCAATCCGCTCACCGGTTTTCCCGCATCCGATTTGCAAGCCGTGACCGTCGTCGCACCGCTGTGCACAGTGGCGGGAAG
>JAYVJD010000149.1:0-4267 GCA_043769625.1 Pseudomonadota bacterium
CTGAGATGCGAACGCAGTTCGATGACTACCGTTCGGCGAAGATGAAACTTGGGCACAACGAGAATTATCAGATCGGATTTCGCGTAGCCGAGGCATGCGACGTCGAGAAGCTATACGGCTTCGACGAGGGTGAAATCGGCTGGAATGCCGAGCCGCTGTTCGATTATCTTGCGAAATCCGCGCCGGAAGGGCTTGCGGCGTTCAATGCTGAAGTTTCGCGAATTCGGGCGACGGATATGGCGGCGCACAGAACCCTCAGCCTTCGCGAACTGCTGATTCGTGCGAACGATGCCGAGCAGGATCGTACCAATAAGAATCTGTACCTGCTCACCAACGCTGCAGGCGCAGGACTCGGCTTCGAAGGTGCCGACGCGACCGCACGCTGGTGGCATAGAAACTTCCGCATGTATGCCAATATCCAGCGCTACGCGACACCGGGCCAACGCGTTTTAGTCGTAGCGGGCTATGGCCATACTGCGATACTCCGTGATTTTCTAAAGATAGACCGGCGCATCATTGCGCGCGATATTCATAAGTATCTGAGCAAGCATTAAAGGTTTCATACCCTCAAATCTTTTCAATAACCATCGCCAAACCTTGGCCGACGCCGATGCACAAACTGATCACGGCATAACGCCCGTTGCGTCTTTGCAATTCAAGCGAAACGGTCAGAGCGAGGCGCGCGCCGGAGCAGCCGAGAGGATGTCCAATCGCAATCGCGCCGCCGTTGGGGTTGACGCGCTTGTCATCAAACGGAATATTCAGCAAATGTAAGCAGCCCAAAACCTGCGCGGCGAAGGCTTCGTTGATTTCGATAATGTCCATATCTTTCAACGTCAGTCCCGCGCGTTCCAGCGCTTTGGGAATCGCATACGCGGGGCCGACGCCCATGATGCGCGGTTCAACACCGGCGGATGCAGCAGACAATATTTTCGCTATGGGTTTGATGCTCGCTTTATCGCCGATCGATTTGTTGCCGATGAATAGTGCGGCAGCGCCGTCGTTGATGCCGGAGGCGTTACCGGCAGTAGTCACGCCGCCTTCAAACAGCGGTTTCATTTTTTGCAGCACGTCGAAATTGGAATCGGCGCGCGGATGTTCGTCTTGATCGACCACCATCGGTGGCGTTTTCTTGCCGGTGGCTACGCTGATGGCGTGAATTTCCCCGGCAAAAAATCCGCTGGCTTTAGCAGCGGCGTATTTGGCTTGCGACGCGGCAGCAAAAATATCTGAGGCTTCGCGCGAAATATCGAATTGCTTCGCCACGTTGTCTGATGTCTCAGGCATGGTATCGCCGCCATATTGCGCGGTTATTTTCGGGTTGGGAAAGCGCGCGCCGATGGTGGTGTCGAAAATTTTCATCTCGCGGCTGTAAGCTGATTCCGCTTTCGCCATGGTGAACGGCGCGCGGCTCATGCTCTCCACACCGCCGGCAATATACAGATCGCCTTCGTTACTGCTGACCGCGCGCGCAGCGTCGATAACAGCTTGCAAGCCGCTGGCGCACAGACGATTCACCGTTGCGCCGCCGACTGTCGTTGGCAATCCAGCGAGTAGTGCGGCATGTCGCGCGACGTTGCGTGAGTCTTCACCGGCTTGGTTGGTGCAGCCGAGTATTACATCTTCGATTTGCTCCGGCTTGAAAGCGGAGCGGGCGACCAGCGTCTTGATCACTTCCGCCGCGAGATCGTCAGGACGCACGCTGGCGAGTTTTCCGCCGTGTCGGCCGATGGGTGAACGCATGCCGTCGTATATATAAGCATCAAGCATCATTATTCCTATTTATTTTTCCTGTCATCCTGAACGAAGTGAAGGATTTACTTTTGTGTTTTCGGCTGCAAAGGCAAACTGAAACGTCGCAACAGCAGATCCTTCTCTAGGCTCAGGATGACATTGAGTGTTTAATTTTTATCTGTGAGTAAAGAAACATTCAACAGCGCGCGTCGCTTCAGCCACGGACTCGCGCGATAACGCGGGTCACCATAAAAACTATATAAATTATTTAATATAATCAATGAGTTATGTGGCGTTAATTTGTCGCCCATCGCGAGGGGCCCAAGCGGATAGCCGAGACCCAATTGCACGGCGCGGTCGATGTCGGTGGGTGAGGCGATGCGTTGTTGCGCGATGTCGCAGCCGATGTTGACGATGTGTGCGACCACGCGTTGCGCGACAAAACCGGCGCTGTCTTTGATGATGGAAACGGGAATGCCGTCGCTGGCGAATAATCCGTGCGCGGCGTCGCGCATGTCATGTGAAGTAATCGGTGTGGTCATCAAGGTGCGGCGTGATGCCAAGCCGAACAGTGCATCGATGGCGACCGTATTTTTCGCGTCAAGATTTTCGGCAACGGCGGCGCTGGTGGCATCGAGGCCGATGGGCATGACGATGCACAAACTATCGGTAGAGGCTTTGTCGCTTTGATCCAAAGTTCCGCCAAGTTTCACCACGAGTTCGCTAACAGTTTTATTTAACTCGACATTGATTTTGCTTATCCACACTTTTTTCGGTCGTGCAGTAGGCGCGGCGGGTTCAGGCGCAATCTGCTGCACACCTTCTTTATAGTCATAAAACCCGCGTTGTGTTTTTCGTCCAAGCAAACCCGCTGACAAACGCTGCGCGGTAATCGGCGAAGGGCGAAAGCGCGGCTCTTGATAATATTGGTTGTAAATCGATTCCATCACCGGATGCGACACATCCAGCGCGGTGAGATCCATCAACGCGAATGGACCGATTTTGAAACCGGCGGCGTCGGTGAGGATGCGATCGATGGTTACGAAATCCGCCACGCCTTCGCCAACGATGCGCAAGGCCTCCGTGCCGAAACCGCGTCCGGCATGATTCACAATAAAGCCCGGCGTGTCTCTGGCTTTTACCGGCGTGTGGCCGGTGCGCTGCGCGAGTTTTGTCAGCGCGTCGCCGACCCACGGGTCAGTCAACGCGCCGTCTATCACTTCAACTAATTTCATGACCGGCACGGGATTAAAGAAATGAAACCCGCCGACGCGGCCCGGCAGTTTGCAGCCGGCCGCTATCGAGGTAACTTGCAGCGACGATGTGTTGGTCGCGAGCAGACAATCGGTGCTGACGATGGCTTCCAGTTGGCGGAATAAATCGCGCTTGGCGTCGAGGTTTTCGATGATGGCTTCGATGACGACGTGGCAGCTTGCCAATTGTCGTAATGATTCAGCAATATGGATTTTATTCAGTGTCTCTTTTTTTGCATCGGCGGAGATTTTGTTTTTCTCTACCAATTTGGTCAGAGAACTCTCGATGGCTAGTTTGGCGTCTGCCGCTGCGCCAGTTTTTGCATCCATTAACCAAACATCAATACCGGCTTGCGCGCCAATTTGCGCAATACCGCGCCCCATCGCGCCAGCGCCAATCACGCCTAGGGTTAAATCAGCGCGGGAAATATCGAGAGACATGAAGGCGATTCCTGAAGGTGAGAATTATTGTGCAGCTTGTATGCGTTTCTATTGCATGATGCTAAACACTTTGCGCCAGCTTGTAAACGCGCTTGATACGCGGCTAGAGAATCATTGACACGAGTTGAAATTATCGTGTCCAATGACAGTGTATTTTTATCTGGCAGGCTAAACTATATGAAGAATAATCCGCGCTGGAAAATCCGCCCCGACGGCTCGACCTGGGGTGACTTTGGCCCCGACGATCAACTCGGCCGCTTGAATTTACTCACACCGCAAAAAGTGAAGCAGGGTGTCGCCGAAGTGCGCGAAGGCTTGGCGTTTTGTCTAAGCTTGCCGCTGGATTATCCCGGCGGTTCGGTTTTGAATCCGAGCCGTAAACCACCGCTTATTACACCGACGCATTACGATGATGGGCGTCCACGCATGAATTTTCCCTTGTCCGAGTTTTATTCGACCAGCACCGACATCGTGTGCGACGACCAAGTGTTGTTGTCGCTGCAATATTCGACGCAATGGGACAGCCTGGCGCATATCGGCGCGCGCTTCGACGCGGATGGCGATGGTGTGGAAGACATGGTGTATTACAACGGCTATCGCGCCAACGAACATATTGCCGGCCCGCATGATTACGATGCTGACCACGATTGCGGCGGGCCGTTCGGTGCGCAAGCTTTGGGCATCGAGAATATGGCGCAAAAAGCCATTCAAGGTCGCGGCGTGTTGGTCGATTTGCACGCGCACTTCGGTTACGCGCGCAAAGCTATCGGCTACGACGACATGATGCGCGTGATGCAAGCCGACAAAGTCGAAATCGAAGCCGGCGACATGCTGGTGTT
>JAYVJD010000150.1:0-4266 GCA_043769625.1 Pseudomonadota bacterium
CTGCTGGGCTGTGTGCGAAATTGTATTGCTGAGACGTAAGTGAAAGGTTTTGTGCATTTTTGACATACATATATGAGACGGGGCGAAACAGGAATGAAAAACAAGATCGGAGATTCGGCGGTGCTCCGAGATTATCTTTTAGGATTACTGAAAGATGACCCCGTTCTGAGCCGGATTGAAAAGCAGTTAATTTCCGACGATGAGGTTGCGGATATGATAAGCACGGCCGAAAACGAACTGATCGAAGATTACCTGGACGGTGCTTTGGGCACGGAAGAATCAAGACAGTTCGCCCGGCACTTTTTGGCGTCGCCCGAACGCAAACAGCAGCTTAGACTGACAAAAAACTTGCGGAAATATTCAATGCAGGCTGAAGCAATCAAACCAGTAAAACGCGGCTTATTCGATTGGGCGCCGACGCTGTCCATTCAATGGCTGCGTTTTGCCGCGCTCGCCGTCGTGATCGCGGCTGCGGGCCTCGGCATCTGGCGCTTTGCCATTTACGAATCGGACACCGACAAGGGACTAGTACAATTGCGAAGGGCTTTCGACGGACAGCGTTTGATCGAGCCCCGCATCACGGTGTTGCCCGATTATGCGCCATATTCTGTAACACGCGGGGCAAATGCAAGATTGACGGATAGTGCCGCACACGACAGGGCCGAGCGATACCTCTTGGACGCAACGCAGGACGCGGGTAACGCCAATGCTCATTACGCATTGTCATTGCTCAATTTTGCCGACAAAAAATACGAGCGGGCGGTTCAGGAACTCGAACTTGCACTGGCCGCAGCACCGCGTGACGCTCGGATTCAAAGCGACGCCGGTGCGATCTATCTCGAACTCGGAAAACTCGCGGATGACGACAAGAACGGTGGCAAAAAGTATGAGTATCTGAACGAAAGCCTGAAGCACCTCGATCTTGCGATTTCGATCGATCCCAAAATGCCAGAACCGCGATTCAACCGTGCCCTTTGCCTGATGGCGTTATCTATTCCTGAGCGTGCAAAGGAAGCCTGGAAGGAATATCTCGCGATTGACCCCGACTCAAAATGGGCAGACGAGGCACGCAGGCATCTTGAAACTTTGGATAAAACACAGCCAAGGGAACTCTCGGCAGACGATCTCGAATCCGAGTTCCTTGCGGCTACGAAGGCTGGTGACGAAAATCTTGCGGCCCAGCTTATTGGTACAAACCGCGAACTGATTCGAGATAAATATTTACCACAGCGTCTAGCCGCTTCGTACGCTAGTGCTCCGGACGAGAGGCGCGACGAGATGCTGAGGGCGTTGCGATACGCTGGCGAAATAGAGTTGAAACAAACGGGCGATTCTTTTGCAAATGAGATCGCCCTATTTTATTCCTCGCTTAGTATCGGGAAATTTGCATTGGCGTCGCAGGCACACGCGGAGGTTCGTGACGGCTATTCAAAATGTCTTAATCAGGAATATGGAGCTTCACTTGCTTCATTCAAATCAGCGAAAGAAAAGTTCGAAGAGGTTGGAGATCAGTGGAACGCCGCCCTCGCAGATTACTTTGTCGGATATGCATTGACGAATAGCGAGAATTCGACTGAAAGCCTTACAGTTCTCACAAAAGTGCAAAATTATGCGCAGCAGCGCGGCTATCTATGGCTTGATGCAACGGTTTCGTATTGGATTGGCGGCGTCAATCAACAACTGCAACGCCACACGAGTGCGAGATTGAGCTATAGCCATGCACTCGGCATTGCGGAAAAGATCAATGATGGTTATGCAGCACAGCGAAACCTCATCGAATTGGCGAGATTAAGCGCGTTTGTCGGTCAGGAAAGCGAGGCCTTTACTTCTTTGTCAAAGATGTTTCACGAACTAGACAGGCAGAATAATAGTCAGCGGCAACGATACAGAAATTATGCAACGGCCGTTGAAATGCTCTCGCGATTAAGACTTTTTAACGTGGCAAAAGACCTTTCTTTTGCATCGATGACGCTGGCCGACGGCCTGGAAGACCGGATGTGGATGTCGGAATCGCGCGGCAATGCAGGTTCGACAATGATGGAACTCGGTGAGTATGAAAATGCCCGAATGTTAATCGATGGCGCGCGCGTCTGTGCAAACAACATCACAGATGCCGGAACCCGGCGAAAGTTACTCGCTCGTGCTGCGGCAAAATCAGGTGAGCTTGAAACAAAACTAGGCGATTTTGACCGATCTGCTGCAAGTTATCGCGATGCGGTAAGCTACTATGATTCGGCTGAGATGCCTTTTTATCCTGAGGATGCACATAAAGGACTTCTTGCGTCTGTTTTTGAGCTTGGCCAGACTAGCGAAGTCGAATCGCAGATCCAATCGACGCTGAACATTACCGAATCTTACAGATCGCGTATTCACGATCCTCAAGAGCAGCGTAATTATTTTGACTTGCGTGCCGGAATCTACGAAATGGCGGGCGAATTCGAAGCAAAACGCGGCAATTATGAGGCGGCGTACAACTACTCAGAAAGCGCCAATGCACGAACTTTGCTCAATTCACTGCGAACTGCTGACATTAAACATACAGGTTCCGATCCTTCAGAATTCGACCGTCCGCTTAAGTTGGCTGAGGTCCAGTCTTTGCTTCCAGCTAATGTTCAGTTGCTTCAATATACCGTTTTACCCGAGCGGATTTTGATATGGATCGTTACAAAAGACAAATTTACAATGAAAACGGTGGAGATCAATTCGTCCGTGCTTGATCGCGAGGTTGGTGAATTTGTGCATTTGATATTTGATAGAAAGGATGGAGAGATATCCGAACGCGCGCGATCACTTTACAATTCATTGATCGAACCTGTGAAAGCCGAACTTGATCCGGCAAAAGAACTAGCTATCATTCCCAACAAAGTGCTCTTTGGCCTGCCGTATGCGGCGCTCATTTCATCAGACGGCAATCCGTTGGTTGGGGACTTTGCGATTACATACTCGCCAAGCGCAAGCGTTTACATTCGCTGCAGTGAAATTGCGGCTAAGAAAAATCAGTCGCAGAATGAAGCGTTTTTGGGCGTCGGCGACCCGGCATTCGATCGTGAGACTTTTGACAGCTTGCCCTATCTTTCATCAGCCGTCGATGAGGTTCAAACGTCTGCCGCCGGTTACAACTCAAAGGAAATATTTAATCGAGAACGGGCAACAAAGACGGCTTTTCTAAACGCGAGCATGAGAGCCGACGTGATTCATTTTGCTGGTCATTATGTTGTAACGCCAGGCGATCCGATGTCTTCGTATATGTTGTTTGCACACAGCGGCGATGGGCCGGAAGGTAGTATGCTTGCTAATCGCGAGCTCGCAAAACATAGCCTGCCGAGGACAAAATTGATTGTTCTGGCCGCCTGTCAGACGGGCGTCGAAACGGTCTATGAAGGTGAGGGAATGGCGGGGCTTGCAAGTACGTTTCTCGCGGCAAAAGTGCCTTTGGTGGTTGCAAGCAATTGGAGTGTTGATTCGGCTGCGACTACGCGGTTGATGAACCGCTTTCATGAAATGCGGGCGAAGCGGCATTTATCGACCGCGCAGGCGCTTAGAAATGCGCAAATTGAGATATTGAATGATCCGTCAAGAACATTTGCCAACCCTTTTTATTGGGCTGGTTTTGCTGTGTTTGGCGGTCACGCCGGGTATTGAGATTCTGAAATAAAGTGGTCTCGATTGACTGTCTAAAACCAAACAAAGGAGAGAATATTATGTCAATGAAAGTAACTATAAGCATCAGAGGTGATGCAATAATTTACGAGGAACCGGATTTGTGGCACGTCGTATTTATCACGGATCGCTGCCATGATCTTAAGTTGTCGGTTGATGGTGGCCGCCCGGAGCCTCTGCGCTCCCCAGCCGTTGTGCGATATATGACTGTTTTTCCGTACAATCCTGTCAAAACTTTACGAGAACTTGGGACTAATTTCGACAAGATACTAAATCTTAGCGATCCGAAATTGCATGATGTGACATTAGCGAAATCAAATCTGTTCACGATGCAAAATTGTGGAAATGGCCGCGAGTTAGTTCATTTAATTATACCGTTTGGTAAAGTTTCGGGTGAAAGCCTGGTTCCTGATTATTGGTATAAAATCTATCCTGGCGGCGTCAGACAAGACATGGGACATGAAATTGCAACAGTTGTTAAGGTTACATTCGAGCTTAATTCCGGGCCCGGTCTTTCGATAATCGTGAGCGATAAGAATGGATCAAAAACGATGCCCTACAGCTACAGCCGTAGCCTCGACCTCGATTTTAACAACGATTGCCGAG
>JAYVJD010000151.1:0-11085 GCA_043769625.1 Pseudomonadota bacterium
CCACCACAGAAAAATAGATATTTCCTGGCAAACAGCAGCCTGAGGCAAATTCAACATCAATGTATGTGCCGTGGCATCACGCGCAAAGGGAGATCAACAATATGAAAAAAATAATCATCGGGTTGTTCGTTTGGTTGCTATTTAGCGCAACCGCGCTGGCGGGCGATCTTGAGGACGGCAGTGCAGCTTATGAAAAAAGCGACTACGCCACAGCCTTGAAGCTGTGGCGCCCGCTGGCCGAGCGTGGAGATGCCAAAGCGCAATTCGGTCTGGGCGGGATGTATGAATATGGTCAGGGCGTGGCACAAAATCATAAGAAAGCGCTCAAGTGGTATCGCCGCGCTGCTGCACAGGGGCTTGACGTAGCGCAATTCTTTCTGGGCCTGATGTATGGCCAAGGCCGTGGCGTGGCGCAGGATCACAAAGAAGCCATCAAATGGTTTCGCCTCGCCGCCGCGCAGGGTTATGCCGAGGCGCAATACAGTCTGGGCTGGATGTATGGCCAAGGCCGGGGCGTGGCGCAGGATCACAAAGAAGCCGTGAAATGGTATCGCCTCGCCGCCGCGCAGGGTTATGCTAAGGCGCAATCACTCTGGGCGTGATGTTTGACCGAGGCCGGGGCGTGGCGCAGGATTATCAAGAAGCCGTCAAATGGTATCGCCGCGCAGCCGCGCAGGGTGATGCCGCCGCGCAAAACTTTTTGGGCCTGACGTATAACCTAGGCCGGGGTGTGGCGCAGGTCTTCGTGCGCGCGCATATGTGGGCCAACCTCGCCGCGGCTCAGGGAAATGAAACCGCAGGTAAAAACCGCGACAGCGTTGCCATGAAAATGACACCGACGCAAATTGCGCACGCGCAGGAACAGGCGCGCGAATGCCTGAAGAATCAGTACCAAAACTGCGAATAAAGCGTCGGCCGTTGCGCATCGCCTGGTGGGAGCGCGACCGCATCGGCGTAGGAATTTGACATTGGCGACGTGCGCACCAACCGCGATTGAAAATAAAAATGCCCCGCAAGCGGGGCATTTTTTATTCGCCGTAATACAAATATCACTTCGGCATGATGACGGTATCGATGGCGTGAATGACGCCGTTGCTGGCTTCGACATCGGCCTTGATTACGCTGGGGGCATCGACTTTTACTGCGCCACCTTCCGCGTTCGCCTGGATGCTCGAGCCTTGCACGGTTTTCACGTCGCCGCTTTTCACATCGGCTGCCATCACCTTTCCCGGTACCACGTGATACGCGAGCACAGCGGACAATTTGGCTTTGTCTGCGAGCAGCGCGTCGAGTGTGGCCTTTGGGATTTTGGCGAACGCCGCGTCGGTTGGCGCGAACACGGTGAAGGGCCCTTTGCCTTTCAAGGTTTCGGTTAAGCCCGCTGCTTTAATCGCTGTGATCAAGGTGCTGAACGAGCCCGCCGCGGCAGCGGTCTCAACGATATCGCCCGCGCGAGCGGAGAAGGAAAGTGTGGACACCAGCAATGTGGTGCTAACGATCATGGATTTCAGGATTAATTTCATATTACCTCCGAGCAAAAAATGATTAACGAATCCCCAGGCATTGTTACGACCCCATGTTTTTTCTGAAAGTTCAGAGTTAATTTATAACTAATTGTTTATATTGAGCTATTTGTTGCGGCGGCGCGACATGAAAGGCGCAGCTTTTTTGCTCTAATTGCGCTATAAATTGGTTGCAGGACTCACTTAACAAGGAGAATCAAATGGCCACACACGATAAATGCTGTTCACTTTCGCCCTACTTTAATATTCATGCAGGCAAGTTGGCCGAATTCAAGAAACTTTGCGACGCGTTCGTTGAGAAAACCAAAAGCGAACCGAAGTGTTTGTACTACGGATTTTGTTTTGATGGCGACACGGCGCATTGTCGTGAAGGCTATGCCGATGCAGCAGGTCTGTTGGCGCATCTTGAAAATGTCGGTGCGCTGTTGCAACAAGCGTTAAAAATTTCTGACATCGCAAGACTCGAAGTGCACGCGCCAGCCGATGAGATGGAAAAGCTACGCGGGCCATTGGCAGCGCTGAAGCCGCAAATGTTTGTGCTTGAATACGGCTTTCGCCCCTGATGTTGCAGCTACGACCTAACTGCGAATGTTGCAACAAAGATCTCGCGCCCGCTTCAATCGAGGCGCGCATTTGTTCGTTTGAGTGTACGTTTTGCGCGGACTGCGTAGAAAAAAAGCTGAAAAATATTTGCCCAAATTGCGGTGGCGAATTTGTGAAGAGGCCGCGCCGACCGCAAAATAAACTGGAAAAATATCCGGCTTCGATCGAGAGGGTATTTAAGCCTGCAGGATGCAAGTAGGGTGTACTCCCGCACCAAAATTCTTTTTTTCGCGCTGAGATGTGACATGCCACTGTGGTGCGCCAGCGCACCTTACAAAAATCCAATGGCCGTGCGTAGAACAAGGTAGATGTGCCGAGGTACGAAACGCATCGTTCGCGATTGATGCGTTTCGTGCCTCAGCACATCCTATGTTTTTGTTCTACTCATCGCCGTCTTTATCCAAACTTAATTCCTGAATTTTCCGTGTGAGTGTGTTGCGTCCGAGGCCTAACAAAGTCGCCGCTTCGATGCGTCGTCCGCCGGTGTGGGCGAGGGCGCGGGTGATGAGGGCGGCTTCGAAATCTTTGGTCAGTTGATCGATGATGCCGGTTTCGCCGCGCGCGAGTTTGGCGGTGACGAGATTTTCCAGCGCGCTACGCCAATCGAGGGTGGCGGAAGTTTGGCTGCTGTCTTTGATTTCCGGCGGCAGGTCGTTCACATCTATCGTCTGACCTGGTGCCATGACGGTGAGCCAATGGCAGATGTTTTCCAATTGACGCACGTTGCCGGGCAAATCGTGGGCGGATAAATATTGCAACGCTGCTTCGGTAAATTTTTTCGACGAGGTTTTTAATTCCTGCGCGCTGGTGTGCAAAAAATGTTTTGCCAGCAAGGGAATATCTTCGCGCCGTTCGCGCAGCGACGGCAAGCGCAAACGAATCACGTTGAGGCGATGAAATAAATCTTCGCGGAATAAATTTTGTTTGACGCGCGCTTCGAGGTCCTGATGCGTCGCGGCGATGACGCGCACATTCGCCGCGATAGGTTGATGGCCACCGACGCGGTAAAACTGGCCGTCGGATAACACGCGCAACAAACGCGTTTGTAATTCGGCCGGCATGTCGCCGATTTCATCCAAAAATAAAGTGCCGCCTTCTGCTTGTTCAAATCTTCCGCGTCGCTGCGCAGCAGCGCCGGTAAACGCTCCGCGCTCGTGGCCGAACAATTCCGATTCCAATAAATCTTTCGGAATGGCGGCGGTGTTGATGGCGATGAAGGCTCTGTCTTTTCGCGGGCTGTGGCGATGTAGCGCGCGCGCGACCAACTCTTTGCCGCTGCCCGATTCCCCGGTGATCATGACGGTGGCGTGCGATTGCGATAATCGGCCGATGGCGCGAAACACTTCCTGCATCGCTGGCGCCTGACCGAGAATTTCCGGTGCGGTTTCGCTGACGGTGGCGGTTGAATCTTTGCGTTGCGATTCTTCCAGCGCACGCCGCACCAGCGCGATGGCTTGATCGATGTCGAAGGGCTTGGGCAGATATTCGAACGCGCCGCCTTCAAACGCCGCGACGGCGCTTTCCAAATCGGAATACGCCGTCATGATGATGACCGGCAATTTCGGATATTGCGTTTTTACTTCCTGTAAAAATTCCAACCCCGAAGCACCGGGCATGCGGATGTCGCTCACCACCACTTGCGGTGCAGAGATTTTCAGCGCTGCGAGCGCATCGGTCGCGCTGGAAAAACTTTTGAATTCGATATTTTCGCGCGTGAATGATTTCTCCAGCACCCAGCGAATTGATTTATCGTCGTCGATAA
Source organism: Pseudomonadota bacterium (assembly GCA_043769625.1). GTDB lineage: Bacteria > Pseudomonadota > Gammaproteobacteria > Burkholderiales > JBEEJL01 > JBEEJL01. Next base: position 3,889 of record JAYVJD010000151.1, read on the forward strand.
TCCACACTAAATTATTCATATTAATCAATGAGTTATGTTACTTAGAAGAAAGGTCATGGGTAACCGGAAGCAACAAACTAAAGCAGGTGCGACCGGATACGCTGTCGAATTCGATCATGCCGTGATGCTGGTTGATAAAGGTTTGTGCCAAAGACAAGCCGAGTCCACTGCCGCCATCGCGACCCGACACCAGCGGATTAAAAATCGTAGCACGCAAATGCTCCGGCACACCGGGGCCGTTGTCGATAATTTCAATCAGCAGTGCATGGCGATAGCGTTTGCGTGCGAGGGTGACCTGGCGCGCAATGCGCGTGCGTAGTGTGATGACGCCATCGCCATTCATCGCTTGCGCCGCGTTGCGCACAATATTCAACACAGCTTGAATCAATTGTTCACGGTCACCATTCAGCTCCGGCAAGCTGGTATCGTAATCGCGCACCACACTAATGCCCTTGGGATACTCAGCCACAATCACGCTGCGCACGCGTTCCAGAGCCTCGTGAATATTAATGGGCGCAATCTGCGGCAAGCGATGCGGCGTGAGCAAATTGTCCATCAGGGTTTGCAGTCGATCGGTCTCTTTCACAATCACTTGCGTATATTCACGTAACTCCGCGCGCGGCAATTCGTGTTCGAGTAACTGCGCCGCGCCGCGAATGCCGCCGAGTGGATTGCGAATTTCGTGCGCGAGATTGCGAATCAACTGGCGATTCGATTCCTGTTGTTCGAGGATGCGCTCTTCGCGCGCAATTTTCATTTGTTGATTCAGCGGGCGGAACTCGAGCAACAGGCCGAGTGACTCCAGCGGCGTGATGATGCAACTCACATGCAACGGCAGCGTACTGCCGGCGACGGATACCGTCAGTTCGTGTTCATTAAAGCCGGTGGAGTTTGCCAAGGCCGCGCGCAAGGTGGCGCTGAATGCATCATTACCATGCAAAAGTTGTTGGACTGAATAATGCTCGGTATTTTTTCGGCTAAACGCAAACAAGGTTTCGGCGGCGGGGTTGGCGTAACGCATGGTCAACTCGCCATCGAGTAGCATCACTGCGGTGGAAAGCAGTTCGAGGCCGGAATAAGATTCTTTCATCAAGCACAGCGATTCGTTTTAGGAGTAACCCTTATCATAAAGCAACATGCAGGCCAGCGGTGAATGGACCGCGCTCAAAACAAAACAGCCCGACTCAGCGGGCTGTTTTTTGGAGGCGAGGAGAAAATTATTTAACGCCGCCGATTTCTTTTTTCAGCGCGGCAATATTTTTTTCATGCAGCGCGACGGTGTCTTTGAGTTTTTGCACGCGCTCTTGATACTTGGAGAAATTCTTCTCGTCGCCGCGCCGTTCGGCTTCGCCGTCGGTCAGCGATTTTTTCGCGTCGGCAAGGAGTTTTTCTTCCGCAGCCAGTTCGTCATCGAGAATTTTTTTGCGCGATACATCGCGGTTGCGTTGCGTAGCGCCATCGACCTTAGGGAAGTTGGCGGGTGTGCTTTGCGCGGCGGCGGCTTCTTTCGCTTTCACCGCAGGCACGGTCTGGATCGGCTCCATCACGATGACCTTTGCGCCCGCCATCGGCACGTTGGAGTAGGTCACGCGGCCGTTTTCATCCACGAGTTTATAAATATCGGCTTGGGCGGCGGAGGCTGCGAGCAGCAGCAGCGATACGGAAATGAGACGAATATTCATGAGTATCAAGGGCTTAATAAGATAAAAACAGTCTATGCCAGAGACCAGGATTTGGCAATCAAACTAACGTGACGGAGGGTAACACGTTGACCGCGCAGCGTGAGGGCAATAAAAAAGGGCGGGAAAGCCCGCCCTTTTAATGCTGCAGATTACATTTTACAACGAGTAATACATATCGAACTCAACCGGGTGCGTGGTCATGCGGAAGCGAGTCACTTCTTCCATTTTCAACGCGATGTAAGCGTCGATCATGCTGTTGCTGAACACGCCGCCACGGGTCAAGAACTCGCGGTCTTTGTCCAAATGCTCCAAGGCTTGATCGAGTGACGAGCAAACGGTTGGGATCTTCGCATCTTCTTCTGGCGGCAAGTCATACAGATTTTTGTCTGAAGGATCACCAGGATGGATTTTGTTTTGCACGCCGTCCAAGCCGGCCATCATCATCGCAGCGAACGCAAGGTAAGGGTTGGCAGTAGGGTCAGGGAAGCGAACTTCGATACGGCGCGCCCTGTCGCTTTGCACGAATGGAATACGAATCGACGCAGAACGGTTACGCGCTGAGTAAGCCAATTTCACCGGCGCTTCAAAGCCAGGAACCAAACGCTTGTAGCTATTGGTGCCGGGGTTGGTGATCGCGTTCAATGCGCGCGCGTGCTTGATGATGCCGCCGATGTAATACAACGCAAAATCGGACAAGCCTGCATAGCCGTTACCAGCGAAAAGATTTTTGCCGTCTTTCCAAATCGATTGATGCACGTGCATACCAGAGCCGTTATCGCCGACGATAGGCTTAGGCATAAACGTCGCGGTTTTGCCGTAGCTGTTAGCCACGTTGTGGATCACGTATTTCATGATTTGCAGCCAGTCCGCGCGCTTGACCAGCGTGTTGAACTTGGTGCCGATTTCGCATTGGCCGGCGTTGGCCACTTCGTGGTGATGCACTTCGACTTCGACGCCCATGTCTTCCATGGCGAGGCACATCGCAGCGCGGATGTCATGCAATTGATCGACTGGTGGCACGGGGAAATAGCCGCCTTTTACCGCAGGGCGGTGGCCGAGGTTGCCGCCTTCATAAATTTTGTTGGTGTTCCAAGCCGCTTCTTCCGAGTCAATCTTGACCGAGCAGCCGGACATATCGACGTTCCAGTGTACCGAATCAAAAATGAAAAACTCTGGCTCAGGGCCAAAGTATGCGGTGTCGCCGATGCCGGTCGATTTCAAATACGCTTCAGCGCGTTTGCCCAAAGAACGCGGATCGCGGTCGTAACCTTTGCCGTCCGCCGGCTCGACCACGTCGCAAGTCAGAATCAATGTCGATTCGTCCATGAACGGATCCATACGTGCGGTGGTAGAGTCGGGCATTAGCATCATGTCAGATGCTTCGATACCTTTCCAGCCAGCAATCGACGAACCGTCGAACGCGTGACCGGCTTTGAACCAGTCGTCGGAAATCAAACGGGCAGGAATCGATACGTGCTGCTCTTTACCGCGTGTATCGGTGAAGCGCAGGTCGGCAAATTTGACCTCATTATCTTTTATCATTTTCAAAACATCGGCGGCGGCCATTTTTTCTCTCCTGAGGATGGTTGGGTTTGGGGGAAGTGAAACAAATCAAAGAATTAGATAGCAGCAAGCATGCCAGCAGCGAATTCCAGCCCAATATTGTGCCATAAGGCTTTTTTTTCTACCGAAAATTATTCTGAGCCCTGCTGTGGTGCGAAACAGCGGGTGTGCGCACCGCCGCAGTGCAAGCCTAAGCAAGACAGATGGCGTAAAATGAAATGTAAGAAACAAGGAGCCAGCAATATGACCATCGCCAAAATTCTCACTACGGCGCAAGCGCGCGCAAAAGAAAAAAATCTTCCCTACGAAGGCGCGCTCACGCCCGCCGAAGCGTATGAGATTCTGCAAATCGCCCCCGGCGCGCGCTTAGTCGATGTGCGCACCCACGCCGAATGGAATTGGGTCGGCACGATACCCGGCGCGACGCAAATCGAATGGCTTATCTATCCGGATAATCATCTGAACCCGCATTTTATCGACGAGCTCAAACAAGCGGTCAATCCGGAATCGCTCGTGCTATTCATTTGCCGTTCTGGCGCACGTTCACACGCTGCCGCCATCGCGGCAACCAAGGCTGGGTTTCGCGACAGCTACAATGTGCTTGAAGGATTCGAAGGCGACAAAGACGCCGAAGGCCATCGCAACAAAAAAGGCGGCTGGCGCGCGGCGGGTTTACCGTGGGTGCAGGATTAATGGAAAAACATGAATAAAATAAAAATATTCGTTTTGCCGGGTTTGGGTAACTCTGGTCCCGAGCATTGGCAAAGTTATTGGGAAAGAAACCATCCGTCTTTTAAACGAATAGCGCAAGCAGAATGGGAAGCGCCGGATTGCCATGATTGGGTTTTCAATCTCGACCACGCCATCGAAGCGAGTAATGACGAGCTTGTGTTGGTCGGACATAGTTCGTCTTGCGCGCTGATCGGTCATTGGGCGAGCTACGCAAAAAACACTCCGCAAATTGAGAAAATAAAAGGTGCTTTACTAGTCGCGCCTAGCGATGCCGAAGCAGACAGTTATCCTCTTGGGGCGAAAAATTTTCGGCCTATGCCGCTGCAAACGCTTCCCTTCCCCAGCATCGTAGTTGCCAGCACTGACGATGTTTACGTCACAATGGAGCGGGCACAATTCTTTGCGCAGGCTTGGGGCAGCAGGCTGGTAAATCTCGGCGCTGCAGGTCACATCAATTCCGCCAGCGGGTTAGGCGATTGGCCGCACGGCTTACAATTGTTGCAAGAGTTATGTGGCGGTTAAAAATGATAACGATTTTTGGTTATGTCACAATCTTACTTTGAAGTGGTAAAAAGCCATGAAATGAAAGAATTTCGCCCAGCAAAAAAACGCATCGAAGTGACGGTAAGTGAATCCGTGCGCATCGTATGTGAGTTGCAAGAGCTCAGCCAGCGGCAACTCGCCGAGCTTACCGGTATTCCACAAGCCACCTTGTCCGCGATAGAAAATGGCCGGGTTAATCTTAGCGTCGAGCGGGCTAAGGTATTGGCTGTAGCACTCGCCTGCCAACCTGCCGTGCTTTTGTTTCCCGGCTGGGAAGTGCCGCTTGCAAGTGCTGCCTAATGCAAACTAAAACTTCAAAACATGACTGACCGCTACGCTGTTATTGGCCATCCTATTTCGCAGACTAAATCGCCGCAAATTCACACCGAATTTGCCAGGCAGACCGGCGAAGATATTACCTATGCGGCGATTCTTGCGCCATTAAACGAATTCGAAAAAACTGTGCAAGATTTTATTGCCGGCGGGGGTAAAGGCATGAATGTCACCTTGCCGTTCAAGCAGCAAGCGTATGCGATGTGCGACGCTGTCAGCGAACGCGCTCAGCTCGCAGGTGCGGTGAACACGCTAACCTTCAAGGATGGAAAAATCGTCGGCGATACGACCGATGGCAAAGGATTGGTGCGTGACCTCATTGGCAATCTTGGTTTTGACATCGAAGGTAAAAGCGTATTGGTCATCGGCGCGGGCGGCGCGGCGCGCGGCGCGCTCGCGCCCCTGTTGCGCTGTAATCCGCTGCGCTTGGTCATCGCGAATCGCACGCACTCTAAAGCGGCAGAGTTAGCGCGTCTGATTTCGCCGCTGGATAAAAAACAAAAACACATTGAAGCCAAAACCTTTGAGCAACTAGCCCATGAATCATTTGATCTATTGATCAACGCTACCTCTGCTAGCATAACCAATGCGTTACCTGAGCTGCCAAATAATTTTCAATTTAATCATATACTTACATACGATATGATGTACGCCAAAATGCCCACTGCGTTTATGAAATTTGCCACGCAACACGGCGCCGCGCGCGTGAGCGATGGCCTCGGCATGTTGGTCGAACAAGCAGCGGAATCATTTTTTGTTTGGCGCGGCGTGCGACCCGAGACTAAATCTGTGTTGAAAAAAATTCGCTTGGCCATGTAAGTTTTTCTTTTTCATTTTGACCCTCTTTCCGAAACGCAAAAAACTTTGGTACTGGGCCTGGCGCATCGGCGCCGTCCTATTTCTGCTATTCGTGTTGTATCAAATAAAAATTTTTACCCAAGTGTGGTGGTGGACCGACCACAATCCGTTGACCAGCGCCTTCATGGATCAACGCCGTAGCATTCTGCAAGACAAAAACCCTGATGCAAAATTAAGCCACAAGTGGGTCGAATACGAGCGCATTGCCAACCATCTCAAACGCGCCATCATTGCAGCAGAAGATTCCCACTTTGTTGATCACGAAGGATTTGATTGGGAAGGCATCCAGAATGCCTTGGACAAAAATCTCAGGCGCGGCAAAATCGTCGCTGGCGGTTCCACCATCTCGCAACAGCTGGCCAAAAATTTATTTTTGTCGAATGCCAAAACGCCGTGGCGCAAAGGTGAAGAAGCGCTGATCACCATGATGCTCGAACGCATGATGGACAAAGAACGCATTTTTGAAATTTATCTCAACGTCATCGAATGGGGCGACGGCGTGTTCGGCGCCGAAGCCGCCGCGAAACACTACTACGGCGTCAGCGCTGCTAATCTAAGTGCAGCGCAAGCCGCCAAACTCGCTGCCATGATTCCCAACCCGCGCTACTACGACAAAAACCGCAACGCGCGAGGGCTTGCGCGTAAGACGAATATTATTTTGCGTCGGATGGGGGAGGCGGAATTACCGTGAATGGTGTGAGGCATTTCACATGCACTATATATGTGCCATTTTGTAAATTAATTGCTTGTGGTCATATCAGCAATTGTGTTTAATCTCATTGCTGCTATGAGGCTTGCCCCGAACGTGTTATCAGTTGCCGCGCGCTGCTGAGGCCGTCAGACGCAAAACTAAATGAACATATAATCAATCAAAAAACAGGAAAAAGTAATCATGAAAAGTGCTTTAAGCGCGTTATCAATATTTATTTTTATTACGCTTGCAGGATGCGCAACCGCCTACCAGCCTCAAGGTTTGAAAGGCGGCTTTAGCGAAATTCAACTTGAAAAGAATGTGTTCCGAATTACGGTAGGAGGAAATGGATACACAAGCCTTAACACTACCGAAGAAATGGCGCTGCTCCGCAGTGCAGAATTAAGTTTGAAGCACGGGTTTACTCATTTTGTAATTGTTGATGAGAAATCTGACTACCATACAGTTACGAATATGTTTGCGGACCAGACAACTATCAGTACGACCACATCAGCTAAAGTTACTGCCGGAAGCAGCAGTGCAACTAGCCAGGGAGAATCAACGACTATCTTTGGTAAAAACGTAAATAAAAAGCCGCTTACAAAAAATACTATCGTTTGTTTTAATGGTAAGCCGGATATAAAGCAAACCGTTTACGATGCCCAACTCATATTCAATTCAATGGCGCCGAGATATGGAGCCTGTAAATAAAATTGTGTAAGTGCCGAAGGCCTACTATTCTCTTGAAAGGAGAACACTATGCAAGGCACCACAATGGACCGTAAACAAATGCAA
>JAYVJD010000152.1:0-4241 GCA_043769625.1 Pseudomonadota bacterium
TCAACAGCGTTTGGGCTTCAATCGTTTTTTGAGCAAGTTGAAAGAGCTCACGCTCGCGTTTAAAAAACCGGTGGTGCTGGCTCACGGCGATTCGCACTTTTTTCGCATTGATAAACCAATGGTGGCCGACACGCTCGATGCCGGCAAAGATCAACTGCTGGAAAACTTTACCCGCGTTGAAGGTTTCGGAACGCCGAACGTGCATTGGGTCAAGGTCGGCGTGAATGCACGCGACCCGAATGTATTTATGTTTGAACAAAAATTGATTGACGAAAATCGTTTCGTTCGATAGAAAATATACTCCCAGAATGACATAAATAATTGAATTAAATCAACTACTTAAAAAGTCTCCTCTGTCGGCATTCTCACACGCCCCCTTCGTGTGGAATGCCGTTTTTTTTGGTCGATACGCGAGCATAAAAACAAATATCCGTCGTCATATTTCTGCAACATTCAGGCAATACGATGATTGGGCGTGTGGAGTATTGTTTACTTAGGAGCAAGTCATGGCTGTGCCTTCGATTTTTTTCAATATTATTTTATTGGCCTTCCTATTTTTTCTGCCATTTTTAGCCGTCTCATTGCACTACGGTGCCTCGACCAAATCACGCTTTAACCAACTCAGTGTATTGGCCATCAGCATGTTGTGTGTGCCAGTCGTGCTCTATATGTGGATCAACAAAGACGCCGATGCGTCGAACACTACTGCCGCTTTTTCAAGCTTGTCCGAGGCGCAGAGCGAAATAAATTCAAGCACCGCTGAAATAGAAGATTTGAAGTTCAGTGATTTTTTCAAATTACCGGTCGGCCCGCAGGGTCTCGAAACTACTCAGCGTTTGACTGCTTTAGAGGGGAAAAAAGTGCGTATAACGGGTTATATGGTGCAGCAGGAAATCGCTATACCGGGAATTTTTCTGTTAACCCCTCTGCCCGCCAAAACCAGAGAGGCCGACGACAGCATGGCAGACGACCTGCCGCCTTCAACCGTATTTGTCCACATACATTCCTATTCAGGTCACGTCATCAAGCATAGGCCTGGCCTGCTGCAGTTGACCGGCGTCTTGTCTGTCGGCCCGAAAGAAGAATCCGATACGCGCGTTTCTAATGTGCGCTTGATGCTCGATAACGCTACAAGCCACGCGATGGTTGCGTCGAATTGAATTGATTTTTAACCGTCACACCCCACCCAGCATAGGAGAGTTGATATGATTCGTTCTTCATCAGTTTCACTGTTTTCATTATCTGCCATCGCCTTAACGATTTTTTCCAGCATCGGCCAAGCGCAAGCGGCGCCGAAGATTACCCGCCTCACCCCGCCTAGCGAATTTTTCGCCACGTCAGGACAATCGTCGCAAATCATTGCGCGTTTTCTACCCGGCCAGCGCTTTGACTTGCAAGCAACGATCACCCCGGACGCAGGCGCTTCGATTAAATCCGTGCAATTTAGCGTGGATGGAAAAGTAGTCCATGCCAAAGCCGGTGCCGCCAGCCTTTCGACCGTTGGCGTCGTTCCGTCGCTGCCAGCAGGCACGGCAATCGCCTCAGTCCGCGCCTATTCCTACACTAGCCCGGGTGTGCATACCTTGACGGCCATCGCAACGCAAAGCGACGGACAAACCACCACGGCTAGCGGCAATTTTGAAGTTGTCGAAATCAATCGCGGCGAACGCCCGGTTAAAAATATCATCATCATGCTGGGAGACGGGATGGGCGCGGCGCATCGCACAGCAGCTCGCATCATGTCCGAAGGTTATGCTCAAGGTAAAGCGAAGGGCCTCTTGGCTATGGATTCCTTTCCCTACACCGGCATGGTGATGACCGCTTCGCTAAATTCGATCGTGACCGACTCCGCCCCCGGAATGGCGGGCTATGTCACAGGAAACAAATCCAGCAATAATCAAGAAGGTGTGTTTCCCGACGACACAACCGATGTATTTGATAACCCGCGCGTGGAATATTTATCCGAATATTTACACCGTACCCAAGGTAAATCCCTGGGCATCGTCACAACGTCCGATGTATTTGATGCGACACCCGCCGCCAACGCAGTGCATACCTCGAATCGCGGCGCAGGCACCGGCATCGTTGATCAATATCTGGATGATCGTCATCTCACAGGACTCAGCGTATTGATGGGTGGCGGACGCAAATGGTTTTTGCCCAATGCCTCCGGCTCGGCCAGCCCGCAATCTGTCAACGGCTCGCAGCGTACCGCTTCAACGGACTACGTATTGCCCAGCGATATCGTCGCCGGTTGGGGCGCCAGCCCGGGCAGTAAAGATCCCGCGCGTGATTTGCTCAGTGATTTCAGCAACGCCGGTTTTGCTTACGCCCCGGACTTCACTGCGCTCAAAACGGCTGCCGCCGCCCGCCCCGACAAACTCCTGGGTTTGTTCGCGTTTTCGAACATGAATGTGGCGCTGGATAAAATCGGCAATCGGCGCGGTACCTCGCGCGTGGTGCAGGATTACGGCTTCCCCGATCAACCCATGCTAGACGAAATGACCAAGGTCGCACTGGATACTTTGGCCAAAAATCCGAATGGATTTGTCGCCATGATTGAAGCGGCGTCCATCGACAAGCAATCGCATAATATGGACAGTGATCGCTGGATTCTGGAAACCATCGAATTTGATCGCGCCACTGCGGTGGCGAAAAAATTCGCTATAGATAATCCAGATACGTTAGTCATCGTTACTGCTGACCATGAGTGTTCAGGTGCCGCACTGATCGGCGCTTCGCTCCTGACCAGCAATGCCTTGATCAATACGCAAGCAAGTGGCGTGGCAAAACAACGCGACGCCGTGGTCGGCGTGTACGATGCTGCTAAATTTCCTAAATACAGCATCTCAGCCGACGGCTATCCTGCTACGACCGATGTCGATTTCAAGATGTTAGTCGGTTACGGCGCCAACGCAGACCGTCACGAAACCTGGCTTACCAATGACAAACCGGTACAGGATTCGCAACAGCCTTTCGTAAAAGTTTCCCCGCTCAATACCTACCCAGCTAACCCTTCGGTACGGAACGCGACAACAGGATTTCCGGTTGGCGGACAAGTTCCCGGCGATACTGCCGTGCACACCGCGACCGATATTCCCTTGTCGGCGTTTGGGCGGGGAGCCTCAATGTTTTCCGGCTTAATGGATAACACCGACGTGTTCTTTAGAATAGCGCAAGCGACTGTTGGCGGAACAAAATCACGAGGACATCGTGAACGTAATGATGATTAAATATCTAATTAATTGTTCTTAACGGGAGCACAAAAAACCGCCAGTGCGAAATGCACCGGCGGTTTTTTCATCCGCACGATGAATCCAAAATTGACCCACAAGCCGAGTAGGGCTATTCTTGCGCGCACGACGATCAAACGCGCGCAAGCACGCATCTATAGCTACCCCACTCCGATGACGCAAAAAAACCGAACAGAAAACTCCAGCCTCGATGTTTACGCGGCCATTGATTTAGGCTCGAATAGTTTTCGGCTGCAGTTGGCGCGACTTGCGGGCGGGCAGTTTTACGAACTCGACTCGATTAAAGAGCCGGTACGTTTGGGCACTGGCGTCACCAGCAGCAAAAAGCTCGACCCGGCGGCTGAAGAGCGCGCACTGGCCTGCTTGAAAAAATTTGCCGAGAGAATCCGCGGTCTGCCGGACGACTCAGTCCGCGCAGTGGGTACTAACGCCCTACGCGTAGCCAAAAATAGCGCCGCATTTGTCAAAAAAGCCGAAGCGGCTTTGGGTCGCCCGATAGAAGTCATCGCTGGCCGAGAAGAGGCGCGGCTGATTTATCTGGGCGTTATGGCCACCACGCCGAGCCTGAACAAGCGTCGCCTGGTGATGGATATTGGCGGTGGCTCGACCGAGTTTATTGTCGGTGACACTATGAAACCGCTGATGGCTGAGAGTTTGTATATGGGCTGCGTCAGCTACACCGAACAATTTTTTGGCACTGGCAGCATCACCCCACATGCCATGCGCCAGGCTGAACTCGCTGCCAGCGCAGAAGTGATCAGTATCGCGCGCGATATCAAAGTGACGAAATGGGATGAAGCTATAGGAACTTCGGGAACCGCGCGCACCATCGCTGACGTCTTGCAAAAAAATGGCTGGGGCGACGGTTCCATCACGCGGAGCGGGGTAAAACAATTGCGCACCGCGCTGCTAGCAGCAGGGGATATCAATAAAATCAATTTACCCGGCCTTCCTACCGATCGTAAGCCCATCATCGTCGGCGGTTTC